>NZ_CALLZT010000024.1:0-6248 GCF_937858515.1 uncultured Gordonia sp.
CGACTGGAACTACACCATCACCCCAAACCCCGCGATCTAAATCGCGGCGGGCCCTAGCTGCGGATCGGAGCAAAGCGTTCCGCTCCGACTTGGCTGCGGAACTCGCCGAAGACTTTGGCTTGAAGCTTGATCATCGGACCTTGTTTGAGGGTTGTCACCGACGCTCAGTTCCAAGGGTCAGCGCGCGAGCCGGCGCCGTCGGCGGTGGTGCGTACTGCGACGACGACGTTCAACGTTGCGGGTGATCCGCGGGTGACCCGTGTCGGGGACGCGACCGTCGGGTACGGTTGCGATCGAAACGCAGACGGATTCGTTGGGTCGGCTGTTGTCGTACCGGGATGTGTGGGGCAAGGTGGCAACGTCGACGTACGATCGGTGGGGCAAGGTGTTGTCCGCGTCGAACGCGGCTGGGACGTTGACCTACGAGTACGCGTCGGATGTTCAGGTGCTGTCTGCGATCAAGTTGGGTGGGCTGAGCGTTGCGGTGCCGGTGTACAACTCGGCGGGTGACATGACGTCGGTGTCGTACCCGTCGGCGTGGAATGGAGTGAAAGAGATCGGACGCCACATTTACCGGAAGGCGAAGAAGAGGGCAGTGCAGCTCGTCCGCAAGCGGTTCCCACTTTCGGTATTCGCCTATCGGCATCTCGACGTGAGCGTGTCGGTTTGTCCTGTCTTTGGATGCGTCTCCGCGGGCTTCTACCGGGGCCAGGCTCGCGTGGCGGGGGGCGTGGGGCTAGCAGTCGCTACACCGGCGGTAGGCGTCGCGTATCGAAATTCGGCGCAACGCCGCCGCGGCGGTGACGGTGGGGTCAGCAATCTCTTCGCGTGTGCTTTGGCTTGCGCCACGCACAGCTGGAAAGGCCAGGATCTTCGTCGCGGCAGGGTAGCGCCATCCGGGACGGTCGGCGGAAGGGAGCTCAAGAACAACCTTGGGGCCGGGTACGTCCACGTGTGGACCAGGTACTTGTGATGGCGGCACCAAGCTTCACGCCAGACGGGACCCTGCCAATCTGGCTTGCCTGTGCGACGGTCGGCTTCACGCTAGTGCGAAACTGGGCTGAAATCCGAAGGCTCTGCGGCCGGGCGCGCCGCGCTTTAGGCCGTCGGCGTCTTCGTCGTCGAGGTGCTTCCACGCCGCGGGCCGAGTCGGGCGACACCTCGCCTGGCCATGAGTAGCGGTCGTTGGCGGGCGGGTTCAACTACGCGTACGAGGCTGTTGGGGTGCCGGGTAGTCCAACTGATCGTGTGGGTTCGTATCGTTTGGTGGGGGCGACGGTGTGGTCACCGTCAGGCCCCCAAACATACGGTTACTCGTTTGCGGATAAGGATGTGTCGTGTGGTTCGGGGTCGGGTGTCGCCCAGTTGGCTGGCCGGAACTCGAACCGGTCCGCGAAGACCGGCCCGTCGGGGTCGGTCACCTATTGTTACGACCAGGCTGACAGGCTGGTGTCGACGTCGGACACTGGTGTGGGGGCGGTTGGGTATGACACCCGAGGGAACATGACCACGGTTGGTGGTGAAACCCATTCCTACGATGTCGCGGACCGTCACGTGTCGACCGTGAAGGGGTCGACGACGGTGTCGTACAGCCGGGATGTGACCGACCGGATCATCCAACGTGTCGCGTCGGGTGAAACAACGGTGCGGTACAACTATTTGGGGAGCGGTGACGCCGCCGATTTCGTGACCACGACCGGTGGGGCGCTGGTGGAAGCGTCGTACACGTTGCCGGGTGGGGTGTTGTTGACGTGGCGGACCGGTGGCGGATCGGTGTGGTCGTACACGAACTTGCAAGGCACGATCGCGGCGGTCGCGAACCAGGCGGGTGTGAAACAGGGTGGCACGTTCGGGTATGACCCGGACGGCAACACGTTCGGCACGCCGGTCGACAACGCCGCAGGCAAGTTTGATTACGGCTGGCACGGTGAAGCGCAACGCCCCGTCGAAACAGCGGCCGGTTTGTTGCCGATGATCGAGATGGGTGCCCGCCAATACCTCCCACGCCTCGGACGATTCATTGAGATCGATTCGGTCGAGGGCGGCAGCGCGAACGACTACTCGTATGTGATCGATCCGATCAACGGCAGCGATCTTGACGGGATGTGCGGTTGGACTGACCCGTGGGGCCGCGTCAAGAAGGTCGCACGAAGAGCCACGAGGATCGCGAAGAGCACCGCGAAGGCAGTTGGGCGACGGGTCCGGACCAACGGCCTTGGAAAGCACTGGCGCGGTGCGCTCCAGGTGGTGACGGTGGTTGCATCTGCGGGTTGCGTCGCGGCCACGGCGGGCACGGAGGCGGCGGCCTGTTTGTATGCGGGTGCAGCACTCGCTGCAGCAAGTACAGCTCAGTCGTATTACGACAACATCCACAAACGTAAGCGCAAGTGCTGGGCGAATTGCGCGAAGGATACGGTTCTGAACATCGCGACTGCAGCGTTGCCATTTGGTCGGGTAACCGGCAAGGCGGCCAATATCATTGGAATGACCATACTCCAGAACACCTTCAACGCTGGCGCGACGACATCAGCTGTAGGACTTGGCAAGATGAGCTATTGCAAATGACCAGCACGTATCCGTTGCCTCGCCCAGCCCTGGCCAGGGTGGGGCAATGTGGACTGCGGATGGCCTTCGCGCTCGTTGGGCCGCTCATCTACCTTGACGGGGCATCCGGGCGGCCGGCGGCGATACTGCTGAGTCTTCCTGTCGGCGCGGTGCTCTCGTTGCCGACTCTATTGGGCAAAGCCGAAATCGATGGCCGCCGGATTCGCTATCGAACAATCGTTTCGACCAAAGAGGTCACTTTGCCTTCCGGGGTTGAGATCGGACATTGGGTGTGGCCGTTCGACCGTAGTGTGGGCCTCGGCCAGGTTGGGTTTCTTGGCCGCCCAGACAGCCGGGGGTATGTGGGGCCAAGAGTTTGGTTGTCTCTTCCGGGCTCCGGCTGTATGGGCCGACGGACGCGCTCCGTTTGGGTCGCCGCGATCACGGATCAATGCGACGACGCGATCGAAGTTGTACCTGTGCCACGCTCTTTGGAGCGGCCGCGATGAGCGACGGGGTAACCAGCCAGGTGCGATGCTGGGGTTCGCTCAGTTCCATGGGTGTGCTCTGTGAGCGATCAGGGAACCCGTCATCGGGATTATCGAAAGCCGCATGGGGTCAGTGTGCTGGCCGGCGGTGGGTGAGGTTAGCGGGCGCCTCCGTCGCCGGGTTGGGTGGTCGCGATCTCGACATAGCGACCTGCCGAATGGGTGTCGTGGTTCAACGAGGGCCGGCTCCACAGCGAGCTCGGCGACCTGACTCCCGCCGAGGTCGAGACCGCCTACCTACGGTGCTCTCGGTCAGGCCCGAGCGGCCTGACGAGACCAACCCAACGAGCACACGTCAAATCCAGGCCGATTCAGTCCGTCGGGGTCGGTCACCTCTTCTTGCGACCATTCTGACAAGTTGGTGTCGACGTCGGACACTGGTGTGGGGGCGGTTGGGTATGACACCCGAGGGAACATGACCACGGTTGGTGGTGAAACCCATTCCTACGATGTCGCGGACCGTCACGTGTCGACCGTGAAGGGGTCGACGACGGTGTCGTACAGCCGGGATGTGACCGACCGGATCATCCAACGTGTCGCGTCGGGTGAAACAACGGTGCGGTACAACTATTTGGGGAGCGGTGACGCCGCCGATTTCGTGACCACGACCGGTGGGGCGCTGGTGGAAGCGTCGTACACGTTGCCGGGTGGGGTGTTGTTGACGTGGCGGACCGGTGGCGGATCGGTGTGGTCGTACACGAACTTGCAAGGCACGATCGCGGCGGTCGCGAACCAGGCGGGTGTGAAACAGGGTGGCACGTTCGGGTATGACCCGGACGGCAACACGTTCGGCACGCCGGTCGACAACGCCGCAGGCAAGTTTGATTACGGCTGGCACGGTGAAGCGCAACGCCCCGTCGAAACAGCGGCCGGTTTGTTGCCGATGATCGAGATGGGTGCCCGCCAATATTTGCCAGACTTGGGACGGTTCATCGAGGTTGATCCGGTCGAAGGCGGTAACCCGAACGACTATTCGTATGTGATCGATCCGATTGACGGCAGCGATCTTGACGGGATGTGCGGTTGGACTGACCCGTGGGTGTGCGTCAAGAAGGTCGCGCGAAAGGCCAAGGATATCGCGAAGTCCGTCGGCCGATTCGTGAAGAAACACCGAGACACCATTGCGTTTGGCCTCGCTCTGATTCTTGCATGTGTCGGTTGCATGGCAGCTTCCGCTGGACTCAGGGTGTGGTCTACCTACGATGCCTGTAGGGCGCGGCAGAAGGTGAGCTGCGCGGTTGGAGTCGCGTCCTTGGCCACGTTTGGTGCCGCCAAACTGCGGGGTTCGGCTGGCGAAGCTCTAGGCAAAGCCGGTGCTGCCCGACTTGGGGCATCGCGCTGGCACTTGATTAGGCGGCACGTGACCGACCCGCTCTTCGCGAGCGTGGGAGGTGCCATGAAAACCGGCGGGAAGTGGCTCGGTAGAGCTAGCAACGTCGGTGGTGCGTACTCCGTGTGCAGCGGCTATGGCAGGTGCCCGGCGTGAAGGTCGAGGGAAGGCGATGTTGAAGCCGGTCATCCGCACGCGGAAGCGTGACCGATGGTTAGTGGACCTTGGCCGTGAAGGCGTACCATCGAAGATGGTGATTGTGCGTGGGTTCTGGGAACGGTTCTCCGGAAGGCTGGAGCCGCCACTTCCCTGGGACTTGGTCACGGTGCGCATGAGTGACAAGTACGCTGCCGCGTTGTACCAGGGGAGTCTGAAACGTACCCAGTGTCAGATGCGTTTGAAGGAATCGACGGCCCGGCTGGAAGTGGTTGGCTCGGACGGGTCGGTTCTCCTCCATAGATCGATCTTCGTTCCTGCTGGATACGGACTGGCCGTGGGATTTGTCCCTCCTGTTTCGGCTTGGCCGGGCATGCGGAATCCGAGGGGTGACTTCTCGGCCGGCCTCGTTCCGGTGCATGAGTGAGGTTCAGGCTACCGGTGTCGTGGATCCGTCTCGGTCATCGGTTCGGGTTGATGATCTCCACCGATGTTGATGGTGCGTCGACGGGTGGCTCAGTTCCAGGAACGGATCCGGTTCGTTCGTTACGCCCGCGACGAGACCGCGGCGGCCACCTTCGTCATGTTGGCCGAATGCTTCGAGACGATCGGCGGGGTCTCCGGCCGAGATACTCGCCGATCCGATGGGCTGCCTCAGGGCCGGAACTTGCTGCATCGCGCTGGTACTTGGTTAAGCGGCACGTCACCGGGCCGCTGCTCGTTGGCGCAGGAAGAACGCTCGGTCGCGGCGGGAAAATGCTTAATCGCGCAAGCACCGCAGGTGGCGCGTACTCAGCGTGCAGTGGGTATGGGCGGTGTCCTGCCTGATGGTCGGAGGAACGCGATGTTGAAGCCGATCACTCGCATTCGGAAGCGCGATCGGTGGATGGAGGTTCTTGGCCGGGAAGGATTGTCTTCGCGGATCGTGATTGTGCGCGGGTTCTGGGAGCGGTTCTCCGGGCGGAGCCTGGAGCGGCCAGTTCCTTGGGAGACCGTCACGGTGACTATCAACGGCAAATATGTGACTACTTTGTACCAGGGGAGCCTGGAGCGAACCCAGTGTCAGGTTCCACTGAAGGCTTCAACCGCCCGCATAGAGCTGGTTGGGTCCGACGGCACGGCCTTGTATCGAAGATCGCTGTTTGTACCCTCCGGATGTGGACTCGCGGTGGGTTTCGTCCCTCCCGTATCGGCGGTGCCAGGCATGCGAAACCCGACGGGAGACTTCGTTTCAAGGTGCTCGCTGTTTGTCGGTAGAGTGACAGGCAGGGTTTCTTTGGAGGTCTCGGGTATCTATATGGGCGATACCGGATGGCCCGATGGTGTAGTTTCAGCCCCCGTGGAACGTGTAGTGCACGATCGGGATCACGGGCTTACGGCGCCGGAGCGACAGAGATGCTGCGGGCGGGGAGGCGCGGTTGTTGGGGGTGGTAGGCCGAGAATGGCGGGGGCCCGGGTGGTGTCGCGGGGGGGAAAGACCCCCGGGGGGCGCGGGCGGGCTGGTGCCGCTGTGTTAGAGGGGGGGCCCCCCCGATCTGCCCACCCGCCGCCCTCCCGACGGCCGGGTCGCGGGATTGACGGCGGTGCTGCGCCTGCCTGCGTGAGGCAAGCCGCCGTTCCTAACCCAGATCGTCGAATTCCGCGTTGATCACTGTCCCCCAGGCGTCGCG
>NZ_CALLZT010000025.1:0-18779 GCF_937858515.1 uncultured Gordonia sp.
ATCCGCAGGCCCCCACCGAAACGCTGATCCACCTGGCCGGCTTTGTGGGGCACCAGCAGATCCCCGGGCGGGGCGGGGCCGGGGCGCCGGGGGCCCGACAGCGGTGTGAACCGCCGCAACGACGACGGGCGCGGCGCGTCGAACAACCGGCCCCAGGCGTCGGCGCCGATCCCGACGATCGCTGCGAGCGCGGCCTCCGGTGCACGAGAGGACACCGAACTCGTCAGACCACCCAGCTCGGGGAGGAAATCGTGGACGGTCTGCTCGGCGCCTTCGTTGATGGTTGCGACAAGGAAGATCGCGGCCTTGGTCTTTCGGGTCAGGATCGTCTGCGGAGTTGTCACGTTGATCCACGTTAGTGTGGCGACGCGTTCGTTTCCATGAAGGCGCGCCTAGCCTGACTCCGGGAGCGATCAGCCCCGGGCGACGGCCCGTCCCGCAGCCCGGCCGGAGAAGATGCAGCCGCCCAGGAATGTGCCCTCCAGAGCGTTGTAACCGTGCACGCCGCCACCACCGAAACCGGCCACCTCACCTGCCGCGTACAGGCCGTCGAACCGGGAACCGTCCGGGCGCATCACTGCCGCGTCGAGATCGGTTTCCAGACCGCCGAGGGTCTTGCGGGTCAGGATGTTCAGGCGTACCGCGATCAGCGGGCCGTGTGCCGGGTCGAGCAGCTTGTGCGGCTTGGCCACCCGCACCACCTTGTCCCCGAGATACTGACGCGCATTGGTCATCGCCATGATCTGCGCGTCCTTGGAGAACTTGTTGTCGATCTGCGCGTCCCGGGCGGAGATGACGCGTTCGATATGGGCCAGGTCGAGCGCGGGGCCGCGGGCGATCTTGTTCATGCCGGCCACCAGCGCGGGCAGGTCGTCGGCGACGACGAAATCGACGCCGTGTCTGGTGAACGCGTCGACCGGGCCCGGTGCGCCCTTGGATACCCGGCTGCGGGCGAGGATCTTCAAGTCCTTGCTGGTGACGTCCGGATTCTGCTCGGACCCCGACAGCATGAACTCCTTTTCGACGATGCTCCGGGTGAGCACGAACCACGAGTAGTCGTGGCCGGTCTTGAGGATCTCGCGCATCGTCGAATTGGTGTCGAAACCGGGGAAGTTGGGGGCGGTGAGCCGATTGCCCTCGGCGTCGAGCCACAACGACGACGGTCCCGGGATGATGCGGATCGCGTGATCGGGCCAGATCGGATCCCAGTTGTGGATGCCCTCGGTGTAATGCCACATGCGGTCGCGGTTGACCAGGCTCGCGCCCGCGTCCTCGGCGATACCCAGCATCCGGCCGTCCACGTGCGCGGGGACCCCCGAGATCATGTGCTCGGGTGCCTTGCCGAGGCGTTCGGTGGGCCAGTTCTCGCGGATCAGTTCATGATTGTGGCCGATGCCGCCGGTGGTGACGATCACCGCACCCGCCCGCACCTCGAAGTCTCCCACCACGTCGCGATTCGACGCCCGGCCGCGGTCGAGATCGTCGCACGGTGCCAGGACGGCGCCGCGGACACCGACCGCCGCGTCGCCGGAGACGATCAGCTCGTCGACGCGGTGCCGGAACCGGAACTCCACCAGACCGCGTTTCTCGGCCTCCAGCACCGGTTCGGCGAAGATCCGCACCACCTCGGGACCGGTGCCCCAGGTGAGATGGAACCGGGGCACCGAGTTGCCGTGGCCGTCGGCGAAACCGCCGCCGCGTTCGGCCCAGCCGACCACCGGCACGAACCGCAACCCCAGATCGTGTAGATACTGCCGTTTGTCGCCCGCGGCGAACTCGACGTACGCGCGCGCCCACTGACGCGGCCAGTAGTCCTGCACCTCACGGTCGAAACCGGCCGACCCCATCCAGTCCTGCAACGCCAGCTCGGCCGAATCGGAGATGCCCAGACGACGCTGCTCAGGGCTGTCGACCAGGAACAGCCCGCCCAGCGACCAGAAGGCCTGACCGCCGAGATTGTTCCGGTTCTCCTGATCGACGACGATCACCTTGCGGCCGGCCCTCGTCAGCTCGTAGGTGGCGACCAAACCCGCAAGGCCCGCTCCGACGACGACGGCGTCGGCCTGCTGCTGCGTCACTGAGGAACTCCATTCATCGCGGCATGTGGTTCGTCCGGGCGGTGGCTCGGTGAATCCGTCGGTGACATTACCCGCCGGTACTGGCAGTCGACACGCCGCGCGGGATTTGTCCCAAGCGTGCGAAAGCACCGAAAACCGGCGCCGAACTGCCGAAAAGAACAACTTTGACCCGGCCGTACCCTTTGCTGGCCTGTTATTGATCCGTTACAGTGTCATGCGATGGACCGGCCGACCTCGAATCCGAGGCCGGCCGGTATAACTACATCCTCGTCGAGCGGGGCCACCCCGGCCAGAATCGTTAGGAATCAGTACATGTTCAAGCGCGTGAGAAAGCGCCTTGTGGCCGGTGTCGTCGCCGCGGTCGCAGTCACCAGCGGGGCCGTGGTCGCCCACGCACCCGAGGCCGCCGCGGCCGGCACCACCGAGTACGTCTACTCGGCAGCCATGGGACGTAACGTCCCGGTCCGCATCATCAGCGGTGGCGGCGGGGCGGCCAAGCCCACGCTCTACCTGCTCGACGGCCTGCGCGCCCCCAACAACAACAGCGGCTGGCTCATCAACACCAACGTCGACAGCTACATGGTCGGCAAGGGTGTCAACGTCGCCATCCCGTTCGGTGGCGGAGGCTCCTTCTACACCGACTGGCAGACCACCGACCCCAAGCTCGGCAAGAACAAGTGGGAAACCTTCCTCACCCGTGAACTGCCCGGCTACATGAAGCGCAAGTACAACAGCGACAACCGTCGCAACGGTGTCGCCGGTCTGTCGATGTCCGGCACCGCGGCGCTCAACCTGGCCTCGCGGCACCCCGGCTTCTACAAGGCCGTCGCCTCCTACAGCGGCTACCCGACCGTCACCATGCCCGGCTTCAACCAGGGCATCCAGGTGTCGGTGATGGAGATGGGCGGCAACCCCATCAACATGTGGGGTATCGCACCGTTCGGCGCCTGGACCGCCAACGACCCGTTCCTGACCGCCAACAACCTGGCCGGCAAGTACGTGTACGTGTCGTCGGGCAGCGGCGTCGGTAACCGCAACGCGGCCCTCGTCCCCGGCAGCGCCAACTTCGACGCCGTCAAGTTCGCGCAGATGGTTCCGCTGGAGGTCGCCGCCTCCACCAGCAGCCAGCTCTACATCGCCCGCCTCGCCGCGGTACCCGGTGTGAAGCTCAAGACCCACATCTCGCCCGACGGTGGTCACTGGTGGGACTACTGGCAGGACCGCTTCAAGGAGTCCTGGAACACCACCTTCAAGCCGGCCTTCTTCTGAGCCGAGCGTAGACGGTAACAACACAGAGCCGGTGACCTTCGGGTCACCGGCTCTGTGGTTTCTCACCGGACCCCGCCCCCCATCCACGCATTCCCGGTTGGTTGCCATCCCCGGCTGGTTGCCATCCACGCATGCCTCGACCGGCGAAGTGGGCAGCACAAAGGGGTAGAGGGAGGGCTGACAGCACTGTGCCCCCACGATCGGATCGTGGGGGCACAGTGGTTGTCAGCTCAGCGGGGTTGTCAGCTCAGCGTTTGCGGAGGGGATCGTCCGGTTCGTCGCCCGAGTCGATGGGCCGGATCTGTTCGGTGGGGCGGTCCCAGGGGCCGACACCGGCGGTGGAGCTTGTGTCCTCCGTCGTCGGAATCACCGTGGTGGCGTCGTCGTCGGTGGGGATCACCGTCGTGGCGTCGTCGGTGGGGATCACCGTGGTGGCCTCCGTGGACGGCTCGGGTTCCGACCAGGCGCCGGCGGCGGTGCCCGGGCCCTCGTAGTCGAAGGCGCTGTCGCCGGACGGTCCGTCGGCGGCGGTGCGGCGGCGGTCCCGCAGGAACAGCCACAACCAGGCCAGGATCAGGAGCGCACCGATGATGCCCAGGATCAGCGGCAGCCAGAACTTGGCCATCTTCAGCAGACCCTTGTAGTGGTCGGCCTTGTCGGCCTGGCGTGCGACGGTGCTGTCGGCCCACTTGAACGTGCCTTTGAGAGCGTGCAGCTTGAATTCGCGGATCGCGGTGGGCAGCGACTGGCTCTGATCGGGGGAGCGGTAGTACTGCTCCTGATCTTCCTTGCCGTCGAGGATGGTGCCGGTGACGGGTTCGACGAAGACGTGCCGGGTGGCCTTGCCGTAGCGGTGCATCGTGACCGGGTCGGTCGGTTTGATGCCCTGGCCGGTGATGCCCCACCAGCTGGCCGGCTGGGTCAGCAGCGTGCCAAGGGAGGCCTCGCCCTGCGGGTTGGGGAGTTCGGACAGGTCGGTCTCGGGGACCTCGCTGACGAACTCGTACACCTTGACGCCCTTGAGGGTGGTCTCGCCGACGAAGTTGGCCGGGTTGTCGGTGCGGGTGTTGGTGTCGAAGTACAGGTAGGGACGCTTCTTGACGTTGAAGCCGAACTTGTACTGGAAGCCCTGACGCGGGACGTCCACCGACACGTCGTCGAGGTTGCCGCCTTCGGGCAGGGCCTCGAACTGGATCGAGTGGACCTTGCCGTCGGGGACGGACGTCTTGCGGTTGACCGAGACACGGTCGATGGTGGCGCTGAGCAGGCCGTCCTTGCAGGTGCGGGGTTCACCGGCGGCCGCGAACGACAGGTCGGTCTCTTTGCCATCGGCGTCGCGGACGCGGTCGATCCGGACCGTCTGCGCCGACTGAACGGTGGCACGGGTCTTGCTGGACGGGTCGATGATGACCGAGCGGCGCTGCTGCGTCAGGTGGGCGTCGAGCTGACGGACCTTGGGCGCGGTGAGCGAGCAGCGGTCGAGGACGACGGCCGGGAAGCGGTCGTCGGCGTTGCCGTCGGCGGACACCGTGGTGGCGTCGGAGGTGATGTCGAGGTCCAGCGGCACCACGCGGAGCTGCGACACCAGGACGGTAGGGATGAGGATCGCCGCGGTGACGAAGGCGAAGCCGAACAATGCCAGCAGCGCCGGCCAGAAACGTCTCATTCGTGACTCCTGTGGTTGCACATGACGGTGTTACCCTAACCCGCGCTGCCGTCCGGATAGTACGTACGGTCTCATGATGGTGCGGTTTTCTGCCACAGGAGCGGTTTTCAGTCGTGTGCGGGTTCCCCGGTGATGCGGTGGTCGGCGTGATTGAGGCCTTCGCGGACCAGCCTGGCGACGTGGCCGTCGCGGATCCGGTACACCACGCGGCGTCCCTCCCTGCGGGTGTCGACGAGCCCGGTGAAGCGCAGTTTGGCCAGGTGCTGGCTTACCGCGGTGCGGGATGCGCCGACGGCGCCGGTCAGGGCGGTGACGTCGGCTTCGCCGTTGGTGAGGTGCCAGAGCAGGCCTAAGCGGGTCGGGTCGGCGAGCATCGCGAACATCTCCGTCGCCGCCAGCAGATGTTCGGTTCCGGGTTCGACACGGTGATTCAGGCTCGGGGGATTCAGGCTCGGTGCCATGGCCCATTCAAGCAGTCGAGGGGGCGGGTGCCCGCTGGTGGGCCGCGCGAGTGCCGACGGGGGTGTGCCAGGCGAGTGCGGCGCAGGTCAGGCCGGTCAGCGCCACCGTCAGCAGGGTCGCGGGGCCGGCCGCGCCGTGCGTGGCGGTGACCCCGGCGAGCGGGTAGGTGATCAGGAAGGCGGCATGCGATGCGGAGAACTGGGCGGTGAACACATCGGCGGCGCTGCCGGCGTCGGTGTGATCGGCGATGAGTCTGGGGGCGGACGTGTTCATCAGGGATGTCGCGATGCCGATGACGAACCAGACCGCGAGCAATGCCGGGTAGGTCAGGCCCGCCAGGTGTGCGGTGGTGGTGGCCAGCAGGGCCCCGCAGCCGATGACCGCCCCGGCCAATGCCGTCGACCGGGGTGTGATGTAGCGGCCGGCCATCGGCAAAAGAATTGCGGTGCACAGTGATCCGACACCACAGGCGGCGAGCAGGGGGGCGAGGGCGCCGGCGCCCAGGTCGAGTTCGGTGTCGACGTACACCACCGAATACACCATCACCGGTGCGGTGACAGCCGCGCAGCACAGGTTGATCGCGATGAGACCGCGGAAAGTGCTGCGCGAAAACATGATTCGCAGTCCTGCGGTGGCCCGGCGATGAAACGGTGCGGAGCCGGCAGCCGGGGTCGCGGTGCCCAGGGCGGTGCGGACCGAGCCGACGAGCAGGGCCGAGGCCGCGAATCCTGTTGCGGCGACGAGGAATATACCAGAAGGCGGGACCGTGAACAGCAGTGCCGCCGCGAGCATGGGGGAGGCCAGGGCCTCCAGGTCGTAGGCGATGCGGGAGGCGGCGACCGCCCGCGTGTAGTCGTCGCGGTGTGGCACGACGGTGGGGATCGTCGCGGTGAAGGTAGGGGTGAACGTGGCCGACGCTGTCTGTAGTGCGAACACCAGGACGTAGACCTGCCACACCTGCGTGACCAGGGGGAGCGCGGCGACCATCGCCAGTCGCACGGCGTCGGCGCCGATGAGCACCGTGGCGCGCGGGAATCGTTCGCAGGCGGCGCGCATGACCGGTGCCATGCCCACGTAGGCGACCATCTTGATCGTCAGCGCGGTGCCGAGGACGACGCCGGCGTCGTCACCGGCCAAGCGTGCCGCGAGCAATGCGAGGGCCACCGTGAGGAGTCCGGAGCCGAGTAGGGAGGCCACCTGCGCGGCATACAACCGGCGGAAGAGGTGATTGTGCAGCAGGGGCATGCGAGAAAGTATCTCATATGTGCGCATACGTGCACCTATGAGAAGGGCCACTCTCGGCGTATGGTTTTCGACTGAAAGTCGAAAACCTCTCCCGGAATCCCACTTCGAGAATCAAGGAGGCCGCATGCCGGACAGCATGACCGCGGGCAAGAGCGATCGTGCCGATTTCGTGGTCGTCGGGGCGGGGATCGCAGGACTGACCGCGGCGATCCGTGCGGCCGAGGCCGGCTGCAGCGTCGTGATCCTCAACAAAGGACCGGCATGGCGGGCCGACCGCGCTGAACAGTCGACGTCCACCTTCTACGCCCAGGGCGGCGTCGCCGTCGTCACCGTCGAGGACCCGCTCGACCCCGGGGATCCGGCCGATTCGGTCGACCTGCACCTGACGGACACGCTGGCCGCTGGGGCCGGGCTGACCGATCCGGTGGCCGCGCGGCCCATCCTCGCCGACGGCTATGACGCTGTATGGGGACTGATGCAGTGGGGTGCGGACTTTGACCGCGCCCCCGACGGACTGCTGTCACGCACCCGCGAAGGCGGGCATTCGGTGCGGCGCATCATCCACGCCGGCGGCGACGCGACCGGCGCGGTCATCCAGCGGGCCCTCGGTAGTCGCGTCACCGAACTGACCTCCCACTCACCGACCCCCGGCTCGTTCGTTGAGGTGCTCGACGAGGCCATCGCCACCGACGTGATCCGGTCGGGCGGCCGGGCGGTCGGTGTGCGTTACCTGCGCGATGGCGCCGAACACGCCGTGTACGCACCGACGATCCTGCTCGCCACCGGCGGCGCCGGACACCTGTACGCCGCGACGACCAACCCTGCGGGGGCCACCGCTGACGGCATCGGCCTGGCGCTGCGAGCGGGCGCGCAGGTGGCCGACCTCGAATTCATCCAGTTCCATCCGACAATGCTTTTCGTGGACGGTGATCGAGGCAGGCGCACGCTGATCAGCGAGGCGGTCCGGGGTGAGGGCGGCAGGCTCGTCGACGTCGACGGCCACTCCGTCACCGACGGTGTGCATCCGCTCGGCGACCTCGCACCCCGGGATGTTGTCGCCAATGCGGTGCATGCGGCCATCGCCCGCACCGGACATCCGTGCGTCTACCTCGACGTCACCGGCGTCGGCGCGGCGCACGGCGGATTCGAGGTCCGGTTCCCGACGGTCACCGCGGGGTTGATGGCATCGGGCGTCGACCCGTCGTCGGGGCGTATTCCGGTGGTGCCGGGCGCGCACTATCTGTGCGGCGGTGTCGTCACCGATACCTCGGGTGCCACATCTGTGCCCGGTCTGCTCGCGGCCGGTGAGGTCGCCCGTACGGGCCTGCACGGAGGCAACCGGCTCGCCTCCAACAGCCTTCTCGAGGGCCTTGTGGTGGGTCGCCGAGCGGCCTCGCTCGCGATTTCGCGTCGTGACCTGTCGATATCGGAAATCGCGGACGAGGCAGACGGCCCGGTACCGCGCGTACTCGACCGCACCGCCCTGCAGGACACGATGACCAGGTACGCCGCGTTGGGCCGCGACGCCGCCGGGCTCGACGCGGCGGTCGGCATCCTCGACGCCGCCCCGCGCAGGCCGGGTGCGCCCGCCACCACGCGGGAGGTCGAGGACGCGGCTCTGACTCTGGCCGCGCGGGCGGTGGTCGCGGCCGCGGCGGCCCGCACCGAGACCCGGGGATCGCACGTGCGGCTCGACTATCCGGGCACCTCATCCGACGCGGCCTCGCACGTATTCGTGCTGGGTGGGGATGAACTCGTTCGGGACGTTCGGACGCCGGTGTAGACCGTCCGGTCTCTCGACTGTCCGATGCGGACAGGGTTCGGTGGGACTTGATAGGGGGCGAGTGGTGGCGACTGCTGCGCCAGGTCCATATACTGGCCGTTGGTCCGGAGACCGGACGGGGGCCGGGGCCGGCGGTTTGGGACAGGCGTGGTGATGGGAGCTCTTCGATGAACGGTGCCGGGTGTTGGTCGACGGTCGTGTGCACCCCCGAAGAGCGCGCCCGGCTCGGTCTGGCCAACGACCTGCAGTGGCTCGTGCATTGCCGGCTGGCCGTCGGGCACTCCGGTAACCACGCCACCGACGCCAGCGATCACCCGCGATCCGATCGCAGACTCTGGCTCGAGTGGAACGACTTCGACACCCAGGCCCAGTCGCTGATCGAGCGCAATCCGTGCAGCGCGCGCTCTCTCACGGGGGCGCACTGTCTGTTCTTCGAGGCGCACGGCGGTCCGCACTTCTATGCGACCGGCAACGGGCACGCACCGACCGCCATCGCCGCAGCCTCGGGTAACGGGCAGGCGGGCGGTGGTCCGGCCGGTGGCCGATCTACCGGCACCGGGCCGATCAATACCGGACCGGGCGCCGGTGGGCCCGGTGCGGGTTCGGCCGGCGCTCCGTCGGGGCCGCTTCCGGGTGACGGATATCGCGGTGGCCGTCGTTCGACGAACATGGAGCCACCGGTGGTCGAGGGCGCGTCGATGGACGGACTCGAACGGCGGCGGCACCTGATGCCCGAGCCCCGCGCGCACCGGCCGGCACCGCAGTCCGGTCCCGGGCAGCAGCAGCCGCCGCCACGGGCGTCGCAGACCGGTGGTCAGCCCAAGGCGGGTGGGCCTGCGCCGCATGCCACCGGCCCGGCGCCGCGCCCGCCGGGCCGTCAGGCGCCCGCGTCCGGGTCGGGTGCCTTCCCGCGCCCGGCGAACACCGGTTCAGGGCCGCAGAAACCGCGTCCGGTATCTCCCCCGCCGCAGCCGAAACAGGGTAAGCAGTCCGCCACCGGGCATCATGCCCGGCGTTCGGCCGACGACGCTGCCCCGGAAGCCCAGTCACCGATGCGGGGTGCGGGGGTGGATGAGCGTGCCGTCCGGGGTGGGGGCCGCAGGCGCGCACCCGATGCCGACGATCACGCGCCCCGTGCGTCGGAGGTCCAGCCGACATCCGCACCCCCTGAGGTGACCGAACCCGCTCAGGCAGCCGTACCTGCTCGCACTCCGGTACCCGCCCAGCCGCCCGTTCCTGTCCGATCGGGGCCTCCCGCCCTGCCGGAATTGCCGGCGACGGCGATCGCCCGGGCTGTGTCGGATGCGCAGAGCGTGGTCCGTGCCGGCGCGGTCGCCAACGTCGAAGCCGTCAGCAAAGCGCTGGACGAGGTGGCCGTGGCGCTGGCCAAGCTCGCCGCCGCGCTGCGGGGGCGGAAGTAGGTCAGTTCGCCGCGGCTGCCGCGGCGTGACGTCCGGCCCGGCGGCCGAAGAACGATCCTTCACCGAGCTGGGTGCCGCTGGCGTAATTCTTGCCGTTCTCGGCGATATTCGACGCGCAGGCACCTGCCGCGTACAGTCCGTCGATCACCGAACCGTCGGCGCGGCGGACCTGTCCGTCCACCGAAGTGACCATTCCGCCCATGGTGAAGCCCGCGTAGATCGCTTTGCCGAGGCTCAGATTGTATGCGGCCCAAGGACCTTGGGTCAGCGGAGCGAGGTACTCGGGGGCCTTGTGAAAATCGGGGTCCTCGCCGGCGGCGGCGTGCTCGTTGTAGCGGTCGATGGTGGCGCGCAGCCTTCCTTCCGGAATTCCGAGCCCTTCTTCCATTTCTTCGACCGTTTCCCAGCCGTCGATCAGTGGCACCAGATAATTCTTTTGCTGGCTCATATGTGATTCGTTGATGACGAGAAATGCCGCCGAATCGGGTTGATCCATCACGAATGCCGATGTCCGGGAATGGTAGGAATCCTCGGTGACGAATCGGTCACCGTTCTTGTTGACGATCACGCCCATGACCATGCTGGCGGGCGGATAGATGGGAGCGGTGACGAAGGTCTGATCCATGCCGCGCAGTTGCGCGCCCACCGACAGACCCATGCGCAGGCCGAGGCCGTCGTCGTAGGTGGTGCCCAGCGGGTACGACTTCTCGGCCATCTTGGGGACGTTCTCGGCCACCATTTCGGAGTTGGAGACGAATCCACCGGCTGCGATGATGACCGACTTGGCGCGGATGAAGCCTGAGGCCTCCGGAGACTTCCACGCCATCCCCGCGACCCGGCCCTCATCATCGACGACGAGTTGCCGGGCGCCGGTCTCGTACCGGATCTCGACGCCGAGTTCGGCGAGTTTCTTGACCAGTAGTTCGATGACCAGCGACGCGCCGCCGGTGTCGCCGGGCACGGGCACCTTGTGGCCACGCGGGGCAGGGACCGCGATGTCGCGGAACGGCCACACCTTCTCGTTGCCGGTGTACATCAGGCCCTGGGTCTGGGGCTGGATGACGGCCTTTTCGGGGTAGTAGCTGCGTTCGAAGCTGAAGCCGAGCGCTTCGAGCCAGGTGAAGTGCTCGACGCTGCCCTGGCAGTAGGCGTGGATCTTCTCCGGGTCGGGGTCGGCCGACACCGCGGTCAGGTACTTCTCCATCTCCTCGGCCGAGTCGGCGTGCCCGGTGGCCTCCTGGACGGCGGTGCCGCCGCCGAGGTAGAAGTGCCCGCCCGCCAGCGATGTGGTGCCGCCGGCGACGGCGGCGCGTTCGAGGACGAGGACGCGGGCGCCGTTGCTCGCGGCTTCGACGGCGGCGCATCCGCCGGCCATGCCCAGGCCGGCGACCACGACGTCGAACTCGTCGGTGAAGTGGGGAACGTCGGCGAGGGCGACGGTCTGCGGGATCTCTGTGCTTCCAGCCATGTCGTAGAGCGTAACCCGAAACTAGAACATGTTCTAGAACAATCTCTGGACAGGTGTCCGGTCAGGTATTCGCGCGAGCTGTTCGGTCCGCCGACAGTGCCGAAGGCCCTCGCGTCAAGCGAAAGTGAGGTAGCTTACCGCATTACCTTGTGGCACTTAGGCCATGCTATGTTCTTGGCTAGTTTTGTGACCGGGACGACATCACCCTTTTCCGTCGTTCCACGCATCGGTTGTCGATGCGATCGCCGGGTGTGAACCAGCGGCGATGGTGAATCAGACGACGATTGTGAAACCAGACAAGGTGACAGAAAAATGAGTGTGGGTGTCGTGCGCGAAACGGCCGACGGGGAGCGCCGCGTGGCGCTGGTCCCCAAGGTGGTCGCTTCGCTCGTGGGCAAGGGCGTCGACGTCGTCGTCGAGTCCGGAGCCGGGATCAATGCGCTGATCCCGGACAGTCAGTATGTCGATGCGGGGGCCACCATCGGTGACCCGTACGCGGCCGACGTCGTGCTGCGGGTGGCCCCGCCGTCCGACGACGAGATCGCGAAGCTGCGTCCGGGCCAGAAGCTGATCGGCTTCCTCGCCCCGCGCAACGCCGACAACAAGATCGGCGCGCTCAAGGCCGCCGGCGTCGAGGCGTACGCGGTGGAGGCGATTCCGCGTATCTCGCGTGCGCAGGTGATGGATGCGCTCAGCTCGCAGGGCAACGTGTCGGGTTACAAGTCCGTCATCCTGGCGGCCGAGGAATCGACGCGGTTCTTCCCGATGCTGACCACCGCCGCGGGCACCGTCAAGCCGGCCACCGTGCTGGTCCTCGGCGTGGGTGTGGCCGGGCTGCAGGCCCTGGCCACCGCCAAGCGCCTCGGCGCCCGCACCACCGGCTACGACGTGCGTCCCGAGGTGGCCGAGCAGGTCCGTTCGGTGGGCGCCCAGTGGCTCGACCTCGGTATCGAGGCCGCCGGTGAGGGTGGCTACGCCCGTGAACTCACCGACGAGGAACGCGCCCAGCAGCAGCAGGCACTCGAAGACGCCATCAAGGGCTTCGACGTCGTCATCACCACCGCGCTCGTGCCGGGTCGTCCCGCACCGCGCCTGGTGACCGCCGCGGCCGTCGAGGGCATGAAGCCCGGCAGCGTCGTCGTCGACCTCGCCGGCGAGACCGGTGGCAACTGCGAACTGACCGAGCCGGGGCAGACCGTCGTCAAGCACGACGTCACCATCGCCTCGCCGCTCAACCTGCCCGCCACGATGCCCGAGCATTCGAGCGAGCTGTACTCCAAGAACCTGCTGGCCCTGATCGAGCTGATGCTCGGCGACGACGGCGCCATCACCCCCGATTTCGACGACGAGGTGCTCGCCGCGGCGTGTGTCACCCGTGAGGAGGCCACCGCCTGATGTACACCGGGCTTCTGGCGAATCTCGCGATCCTGGTCCTGGCCGGGTTCGTCGGGTTCGCCGTCATCTCCAAGGTTCCCAACACCCTGCACACCCCGCTGATGTCGGGCACCAACGCCATCCACGGCATCGTCGTGCTCGGCGCGCTCGTGGTGCTCGGCCAGCTTCCGGCCGATGCCGGCTGGGGTGTGCGCATCATCGCGTTCGTCGCGCTGGTGTTCGGCACGCTCAACGTGATCGGCGGCTTCGCCGTCACCGACCGCATGCTCGGCATGTTCAAGGGTAAGAAGGAGGCCGCCAAGTGAACAACGTTCTCCTGCTCGCACAGGGCACCCATGACCCCAGCGAGACCATCTCGTATGTGGTGATGGCGCTGTACATCGCCGCGTTCTCCCTGTTCATCTACGGACTGATGGGCCTTACCGGCCCCAAGACCGCCGTCCGCGGCAACTGGATCGCCGCCGTCGGCATGGGCCTGGCCGTGGCCGCCACGCTGCTGTTCGTCTGGAATCAGGGCGCCGTCGCCGAGGCTGGGGAACACGGCCGCGACAGCGTGCCCGCGATCAACTGGATCCTCATCGCCATCGGCCTGATCATCGGCGTGGCGCTCGGTATCCCGCCGGCCCTCAAGACCAAGATGACCGCGATGCCGCAGCTGGTGGCGCTGTTCAACGGTGTGGGCGGCGGTACCGTCGCGCTAATCGCGTGGGCCGAGTTCATCGAGACCGACGGCTTCAAGGAGTTCCACGGTGTGGAGCCCGCCTCGCCGATGGTGGTCGGTTCGCTGATCGCCGCGATCATCGGTTCGATCTCGTTCTGGGGTTCGCTGGTGGCGTTCACCAAGCTGCAGGAGATCATGCCGAAGGGCCTGGAGAAGTTCTCCGTCGGCAACGCCAAACTGTTCCAGCTGGCCAACATCATCCTGCTGATCGTCTCCCTGGTCCTGGCCGTCTTCATGGGCGTCAAGGCCGCTTCCGGTGACGGTTCGGCGATCTGGTTCATGGTGGGTCTGCTCATCGCCGCCGGTGTGATGGGTCTGTTCGTGGTGCTGCCGATCGGCGGCGCCGACATGCCCGTGGTGATCTCGCTGCTCAACGCCATGACCGGTCTGTCCGCGGCCGCCGCCGGTATCGCGCTGGACAACACCGCGCTCATCGTGGCCGGCATGATCGTCGGCGCATCCGGTTCGATCCTGACCAACCTGATGGCCAAGGCGATGAACCGCTCGATCCCGGCCATCGTGTTCGGATCGTTCGGTGCCGGTCCCGACGGCACCGCCGGTGGCGGTGCAGGTGGAGCCGGTGGCACGGTCAAGGCCACCTCGGCCGCCGACGCCGCCATCCAGATGGCGTACGCCAACCAGGTCATCGTCGTGCCCGGTTACGGTCTGGCCGTGGCCCAGGCGCAGCACGCCGTCAAGGAGATGGCCGCGCTGCTCGAAGCCAAGGGTGTCGAGGTCAAGTACGCGATCCACCCGGTTGCCGGCCGTATGCCCGGCCACATGAACGTGCTGCTCGCCGAAGCCGACGTCGCCTACGACGCGATGAAGGAGATGGACGACATCAACGGCGAGTTCAGCCGCACCGATGTGGCCATCGTCATCGGCGCCAACGACGTCACCAACCCGGCCGCCCGCAACGATCCGAGTTCGCCGATCTTCGGTATGCCGATCCTCAACGTCGACGAGGCCCGCTCGGTGATCGTCCTCAAACGGTCGATGAGCTCCGGTTACGCCGGCATCGACAACCCGCTGTTCTTCGGCGAGGGCACCTCGATGCTGTTCGGTGATGCCAAGAAGTCGGTGAATGGTGTTATTGAGGAACTGAAGGCACTCTAGGTTCCCGTCACAAACCCCACCGCTGAGCCCCGGCACGACAATTATTGCGATGCCGGGGGCTATCGGTGGGGTTTGTGACGTCTCGGGTGTTTGAATGGGCTGCATGCGTGTGATCGCGGCCCGGATCTTGTTCGTGCTCGGCACCGGATGCCTGGTGCTGGGGTTGTTCGCGGGGTTGCTGAACCGTGAGGTGATCGACTCCGAGCGGTTCGCCCGGCATGTCGACTCGGTGCGCCAGGATCCCGAGGTGGCACGCGTCGTCGGGTTGGCGGTGTCCGACAGGTTGCTGGACGCCGCGCCCGATCTAGTGGCGTTGCGTCCGCTGGTGGAGTCGGTGTCGTCGTCGGTGATCTCCTCGCCCGCGGCGGGTCCGGTGGTGCGGTCGGCGGCGGTGCCGCTGCATCGTGCGTTCACCACCGGCGACACCGCGCTGCCGGTCCTGCGGATCGCCGACATTGGGGCCGTTGCGATCGCCGCGCTCAAGACCATCGCCCCCGACGCCGCCGCCAAGCTTCCCGACGACATGGATGTGACGCTGTCGCAGATCGGGGCGTCGGGCTTCGACAAGCAGATCGTGTCGACGGTGCACTGGGTGCGGATCACCGCCTGGCTGCAGCCGATGCTGGCGGTGCTACTGCTGCTGGGGTCGGCGCTGTTGCGGGAGAAGACGTGGGCACAGATTTCGCGCACGTTCGGCCGGGCGTTCATGTGGCTGGGCGGAATCATCGTCGGGGTGATCCTGGGGGCCACACTGGCGTCGGTGCTCATCCCCACAGATGACATCAAGGGCGCGCTGACCGTCGCCGCCTGGCACGAGATCGACGGTCGGTTGTGGATCATCGCGGCCCTGGCGCTGGTGGTCGGGCTGATCGGGCATGCGATGGGCGGCATCCGGTCGATCCCCACCACCCAGCAGGAATGGATCGATCTGGGGCACTGGCTGATCCGGCCACGCCGGGCCACCCGCACCGCGCTCGCCGCGCGTGGATCGTTGATCGCGATTATCGGGATTCTGACGGTGCTGCGCCCGCTGGCGGTACTCGCGATCATCGGCAGTGCGGCGGGTCTGGCGCTGATCGGCTGGGGTGGCAGGGATCTGATCGTCGCCGGGCTCAGCTGGCTGCGATCCGCCGAGCGAAAGCTGCACCTGGAGAAGGTCACCATCCCGCTGGCCGCGCTCGCGGTGGTGTCGCTGGTGATCGGGTCGGTTGCGTATCTGGCCTGGCCCAAGGCCCGCGACATGGCGATCGTCGCCGCGAAGGGCTACGACCCCAAAGCCTGTAACGGGCATCGCGAACTGTGCGACCGCAGGTACAACGACGTCGCGTACCCGTCGACCCACAACTCGATGTCGGCCGCCGACGGCAACGGCTGGTTCATCGGCGAACAGCCCACCGGGGTGATGGGCCAACTGCGCGACGGGGTGCGGGTGTTTCTCGTAGACAGCTGGTACGGACAGATGTCGGATCGTCCACCGACGGTGGCCAATACACAGGCCAGCCGGGCCGACGCGTTCGCCGCGGCGGAGAGGACCTACGGCAAGGACGTGGTGCGCAGCGCGTTGCGGGTGCGCGACTCGTTCGACCTGGAACCGGTGGGTGCGGTGAAACCTTATCTGTGCCACGAACTCTGCGAGTTGGGCTCCACCGAATGGCTGCCGCTGATGGTGCGGGTCAAAGAATGGATGCGTGATCATCCGCGCGAGGTCATCACATTCATGGTGCAGGACAAGGTGACTCCTGAAGACGTGGAGACGCTGCTGAAATCGGCCGGTATGTACGACATGCTGTACACGCCGACGCTCGGGCAGCCGTGGCCGACGCTGGGGGAGATGATCGACTCCGGGAAACGTCTGGTGTGGATTCATGAGAACACCGGCGGAGGGACTGTGCGCCCGTGGGTGTTACCGTCTGATATCTGGGTGCAGGAAACGCCGTACGAGTTCAAGAAGGTCGCCGACTTCAATTGCCGACCCAATCGGGGTGCCGCCGACGCCCCGTTGTTCCTGATCAATCACTGGCTGGGCAACTTCGCCAGCCGTATCCGTGACGCCCATACCGTCAACTCGTCGGCGGTTCTGGGGCCGCGACTGGCCAAGTGCCGGACCGAACGTGGTCAGATCCCGAATTTCGTGGCCGTCGACAACTATGCGATCGGCGATCTGTTCACCGAGGTCGACAAACTCAACGGCGTCGGCGGATTCGACGGAGGGAATTGATCATGGGTACGCAGGAACGATTCGGTCGGGCGGTGGCCGGTGCGATGCAGCGCCGGACCTGGCTGCCCGGCCGGGTGGAAGAGCTTTTCGGCGGACCCGGCCGCGACGTCGCGGGGCTGCGGGTGGTGGTGACCGGGGCGTCCGGCGGGATCGGGCGGGCCGCCGCCATCGACCTGGCCGGTCGCGGGGCCGAGGTGATCATGGTGGCCCGGCGCGAGGACGAATTATCCACGCTTGCAAAGTATATCGGTGCAGACTACCGGGTATGCGATCTGTCGGACGAGACCGCTATCACCGGTCTGGTCGAAGATCTCAATGGTGTCGGGGTGGACGTGCTGGTGAACAATGCCGGCCGGTCCATTCGCCGCAAGATCGTTGATTCGACGGACCGACTGCACGACTTTCAGCGCACCATGCAGCTCAATTACTATGCGCCGGTGCAGCTTACGCTCGGATTGCTGCCTGGGATGATCGACCGTGGGCAGGGGCAGTTCGTCAATGTGTGCACCTGGGGTCTGCTGTCGGGAACATTCCCGAGATTCTCGGCGTACGCGGCGTCCAAAAACGCTTTGAGCATTTTCGGACGCAGCCTGAACGCGGAGAAGCCACACCCGCAGGTATGCGCCACCAACGTTTACTTCCCGCTGGTGCGTACCGAAATGATCGCTCCCACAGCCGAATATGCCGAAGCTCCCGCTCTTGACGTGGAGGAGGCGGCGCGCTGGATCGTCCGGGCGATCACCCACCGTCCCGAGGCCGTCGCCCCCGCCCCGCTGGCCGCCGTGCTGCCGGTCATCAACTACTTCTCGCCGGGCACCGCTGACAAGGCAATGGCCTCACTTACCTGATGTTTCAACGGTTTTGAGGTGGTGACGCCATGGTGGAATGTCACCGGACCCTTCGCGACCCTCGCTCCTTCGTCGCATCGGCCTCAGGGATCAAGAAGTGTGGTCGCGGATAGGCCATCGCGGTTCGATGCGTTGTTGCGGGCGACCATCCATCGTGATCCCTGGGGCGGTGTGGGCGACCATACTTCTTGATCCCTGGGGCGGTGTGGGCGACCATACTTCTTGATCCCTGAGGCCGAAGCGAGGTATGTGGGCGACCATACTTCTTGATCCCTGAGGCCGAAGCGAGGTACGAGCGAGGGTCGCGAAGGGTCCGGTGAGATCCACGCATGACGTAACCACTCCGGTCGCGACAGCTCAGTCCATGACGGCGCGGAAGTGGGTGACGATGCGGTTGTCGTCGCCGATCAGGTGGAACGCGATGCCGGGTGGCTGGCCCTCGTTGAGGACACCCGATCCCTCGAACGGCAGGTTGAGGGTGGAGGAGACACCGGGGGCGACGCACAGGGGGCGACCCGCGAAAGTGGTGACGGCGGCGGAATGGATGTGGCCGCACAGGAAGGCGACGATATTCGGGTAGCGGTCGACGAGTTCGGCGAGTCGCTCCTCGCCGGTCTGCCGGATCGTGTCCATGTACGACATGTGCACGGTCACCGGCGGATGATGGAATGCGACCAGCGCCGGGGTGCCGGGTTCGGCGTCGTGCAACTGATCTTCGAGCCAGTCGAGATCGTCGTCGTCGATATAACCACCGGCCCGGCCGGGGATGGACGAGTCGACGAGCAGCAACTGCACCCCGTTCACGGTGAGCGACGAATTGGCGTGCGCCAGACCGGGATCGTGGCGGAATCGGTCGTTGTAGTGTTCGCGGTCGTCGTGATTGCCGATGGTGATGAGCGTCGGCAACGGGCTGTGAATGGTTTCGAACGCCTCGTCGTACTCGGCAGCCGTCCCGCGGTCGACGAGGTCGCCGGTGATGAGCAGCGCGTCGATGCCCTCGGCGCGGGTATTGATGTAATGCAGCACCGATTCGACGCGGCTGCGGTGGTGTTCCGAGCCGTTGAAATGCAGGTCGCTGATGTGGGCGAC
>NZ_CALLZT010000026.1:0-13260 GCF_937858515.1 uncultured Gordonia sp.
CGGAGGACGATCCGCTCACATGTTCCCCAATCCTCACTGGCACTCCTCGTCTGCCGACGGACACCGATGTCGCGCCCGGCAACCACTCGGCTGACTACTACAGGGAATGGTAGACGGTTCGCCTTACGATCACGGAATCGCCTCGGTCACCGGCAACTCGAACCGCCGGGTTCTCCGGTCGATGTCCCATCCCGCTCTAGAGGAATTGGTCACATCGGCGGCGGAACCTGAGTCCTGTTGGTCCACGTGGCCGAACCCTCATACGACCAGACGTTTAGGCTGGACTGCAGTGACCATCACCCAGTGGTTCGTCGTAGTCGTATTTCGTAGCCGTTCTCGTCCAGTGCCGTCGCAGCCCCACTCACCACAGGAGACACCACATCGTGGCCAGCACCTCTAACAGTCCCGCCGTTATCACCGACGAGATCCGTGCGCTGACGGTCGCCGAGTACCCGGCCGACTGGACCGACGTCGACACCCGGGCCGTCGATACCGCCCGGCTGCTGGCCGCCGATGCGGTGCAGAAATGCGGCAGCGGGCACCCGGGCACCGCGATGAGCCTGGCCCCGCTGGCATACACGCTGTTCCAGCGCACGATGCGCCACGATCCCGCTGACCCGCAATGGGTGGGCCGGGATCGTTTCGTTCTGTCCTGCGGGCATTCGAGCCTGACCCTGTACGTCCAGCTGTACCTCGGCGGTTTCGGACTCGAACTGCCGGATCTGGAGGCACTGCGCACCTGGGATTCGCTGACCCCCGGTCATCCCGAATACCGGCACACCAAGGGCGTGGAGATCACCACCGGGCCACTGGGCCAGGGTCTGGCGTCGGCGGTGGGCATGAGCATGGCCTCGCGTTACGAGCGTGGTCTGTTCGATCCGCAGGCCCCCGCCGGGACCAGCCCGTTCGACCACTTCATCTACGTCATCGCCTCCGACGGCGACATCGAGGAGGGTGTCACCTCCGAGGCGAGTTCGCTGGCCGGTACCCAGCAACTCGGCAACCTCATCGTCTTCTACGACCAGAACCAGATCTCCATCGAGGACGACACCGACATCGCTCTGTCCGAGGATGTGGCCAAGCGGTACGAGGCCTATGGCTGGCACGTGCAGACCGTCGACGGCGGTGAGAACGTCGCCGGTATCGAGGCGGCCATCGAGGCGGCCAAGGCCGTCACCGACAAACCGTCGATCATCTGCCTGCGCACCGTGATCGCCTTCCCCGCCCCCACCAAGATGAACACCGGTGCCTCGCACGGATCGGCACTCGGCGCCGACGAGATCGCCGCCACCAAGACCATCCTCGGTTTCGATCCCGAGAAGTCGTTCGAGGTCTCCGACGAGGTCATCGGCCATACCCGCGGCCTGCTCGCCCGTGGCAGCGCGGCCAAGGCCGAATGGGCCACCGGTTTCGACGCGTGGGCCGCGGCCAACACCGAGGCCAAGTCGCTGTTCGACCGTCTGGAGGCCGGCACACTGCCCGACGGCTGGACCGACGCCCTCCCCTCCTGGGAGCCCGGCGACAAGGCCGTCGCCACCCGTTCGGCGTCCGGGAAGGTGCTCTCGGCTCTCGGTCCGGTGCTGCCGGAACTGTGGGGCGGCTCGGCCGACCTCGCCGGCTCCAACAACACCACCATCGACGGTGCCAAGTCGTTCGGCCCGGCGTCGATCTCGACGTCCACGTGGACCGCCGACCCGTACGGCCGCACCCTGCACTTCGGTATCCGCGAGCATGCGATGGGCTCGATCCTGTCCGGCATCGTCCTGCACGGACCGACCCGCGCCTACGGCGGCACCTTCCTGCAGTTCGCCGACTACATGCGGCCCGCCGTGCGTCTGGCGGCCCTGATGGAGATCGCTCCGATCTACGTGTGGACACATGACTCGATCGGTCTCGGCGAGGACGGTCCCACGCATCAGCCGGTCGAGCACCTGGCGGCGCTGCGGGCGATCCCGCATCTGGACGTCGTGCGTCCTGCCGACGCCAATGAGACCGCGTACGCGTGGGCGCACATCCTGACTCGCCACAACAATCCGGCCGGCCTTGCCCTGACCAGGCAGAACGTCGCCGTCCTGGAAGGCACGTCCGCCGAGGGCGTCGCCGCCGGCGGATACGTCCTGAGCGAAGCCGACGGTGACGCTGCCGTGGTGCTGATCGCCACCGGCTCCGAGGTCGAGATCGCTGTGGCCGCGCAGCAGACCCTCGCCGGCAAGGGCATCGCCGCCCGCGTCGTGTCGATGCCCAGCGTCGAATGGTTCGACGAGCAGACCCAGGAGTACCGGGATTCGGTGCTCCCCCCGGCCACCCCGCGCGTGGTGGTCGAAGCCGGTATCGCGATGCCGTGGTTCCGGTTCGTGCCGTTCGCCGACCAGATCGTCTCGCTCGAGCACTACGGCGCGTCGGCCGGGTCCACGGTGCTCTACGAGAAGTTCGGCATCACCGCCGAGGCCGTCGTGTCAGCCGCCGAACGCGCAATCGCCAAGTAATCACTCGAAACCAGGGAGAACCGTCGTGACCCAGAACGAGAAGCTCGCCGAACTGTCCGCCGCCGGGGTATCGGTGTGGCTCGATGACCTGTCCCGTGACCTGATCTCCTCGGGTGACCTCGCCGCCCTCGTCGACACCAAGTCGGTGACCGGGGTGACCACCAACCCGTCGATCTTCCAGGCCGCCCTGTCCGCGGGCACCAGCTACGACGCCCAGGTCGGCGAATTGGCCGCTCGCGGCGCCGATGTGGACGCCACCGTCCGCACCGTCACCACCGACGACGTCCGCAACGCCTGTGATGTCCTGGCCGGTGTGTACGAGGCCACCGACGGGGTTGACGGCCGGGTGTCCATCGAGGTGGACCCGCGGCTGGCGCACGACACCGACGCCACAGTCGCGCAGGCGATCGAACTGTGGAAGATCGTCGACCGGCCCAATCTGCTGATCAAGATCCCGGCGACCGTGGCCGGTCTGCCCGCGATCGCCAAGGTGATCGCCGAGGGCATCAGTGTGAACGTGACGCTGATCTTCTCCGTCGAGCGCTACCGCGGTGTCATGGACGCCTACCTCGACGGTCTGGAGGCCGCCGCCACCGCCGGTCACGATCTGTCGAAGATCCACTCGGTGGCCTCGTTCTTCGTCTCCCGCGTCGACACCGAGGTGGACAAGCGCCTGGCCGCCGTCGGTTCGGCCGAGGCCGGCGAGTTGCAGGGCAAGGCCGCCCTCGCCAACGCCCGGCTCGCCTACGCCGCGTATGAGGAGGTGTTCAGCGGCGACCGGTTCGACGCGCTGGTCGCCCGGGGCGGCCGGTCGCAGCGTCCGCTGTGGGCGTCGACCGGTGTCAAGAACCCCGACTACCCCGACACCCTGTACGTCAGCGAACTGGTCGCCCCCAACACCGTCAACACGATGCCGGGCAAGACGATGGACGCCTTCGCCGATCACGGCTGGGTCAACACGTCCTCGATCACCGGGCTCGGCGACGCCTCGCAGGAAATCTTCGACAAGATCGCCGCCCTGGGTATCGATTTCACCGACGTCTTCGAGGTGCTCGAGAGCGAGGGAGTAAGTAAGTTCGAAGACGCATGGAACGAGCTGCTCGATGCAACCGCCGAGCAGCTCGCCGCAGCGAAAGGCTGAACCTTGGTCACCTCCCGGAACGCGCAGCACAGTGCCACCACCGGCTGGACCAATCCGCTGCGCGATCCCCGGGACAAACGCCTTGCGCGGATCGCCGGTCCCTGCAGTCTGGTCATTTTCGGGGTCACCGGTGATCTTGCGCGTAAGAAGCTGATGCCCGCGGTGTACGACCTGGCCAACCGGGGGCTGTTGCCACCGTCGTTCGCGCTGGTCGGGTTCGCCCGGCGCGACTGGGATCACGACGCCTTCGCCAAGGTCGTGCACGACGCGGTCCGCGACCATGCCCGCACCGGTTTCCGGGAGGAGGTGTGGGAGCGCCTGAGCGAGGGGTTCCGGTTCGTACAGGGCTCATTCGACGACGACGCCGCGTTCGACCTCCTCAAGGACACCTTGCAGCGCCTGGATACCGAACGCGGCACCGACGGCAATCACGCGTTCTACCTGTCGATTCCGCCGAAGGCGTTTCCGACGGTGCTTGAGCAGATCAACCGGGTGGGTCTGGCACAGGACGGTGACGACTTCTGGCGTCGGGTGGTGATCGAGAAGCCGTTCGGCCATGACCTGCAATCGGCGAAGCAGCTCAACGCCATCGTCAATCGGGTGTTCCCCGAATCGTCGGTGTTCCGGATCGACCACTACCTCGGCAAAGAGACAGTGCAGAACATTCTGGCGCTGCGGTTCGCCAACCAGCTGTTCGATCCGTTGTGGAGCTCGCACTACATCGATCACGTGCAGATCACCATGGCCGAGGACATCGGTCTCGGCGGGCGCGCCGGATATTACGACGGTATCGGCGCGGCCCGCGATGTCATCCAGAATCATCTGCTCCAACTGATGGCGCTCGTGGCGATGGAGGAGCCGATCTCGTTCGAGCCCAAGCAATTACAGGCCGAGAAGATCAAAGTTCTGGCCGCCACCCGCAATATCGAGCCCCTGGCGGAGAATACGGCCCGCGGCCAGTACGGACCGGGCTGGCAGGGCAGCGAAAAGGTTCCCGGTCTCATCGATGAGGACGGCTTCGCCGCCGACTCGATCACCGAAACGTACGCGGCGATCGCCCTGGAGGTCGATTCCCGACGCTGGGCGGGTGTGCCGTTCTATCTTCGGACCGGAAAACGCCTGGGCCGCAGGGTCACCGAGATCGCACTGGTGTTCAAGCGAGCACCACATCTGCCGTTCGACAAGACGATGACCGAGGAGCTGAGCCAGAACGCTCTGGTGATCCGGGTGCAGCCGGACGAGGGCATCACCCTGCGGTTCGGCTCCAAGGTACCCGCATCGAGCATGGAGGTGCGCGATGTCAACATGGATTTCAGTTACGGCACCGCGTTCACCGAGGCGTCGCCGGAGGCGTACGAGCGCCTGATCCTCGACGTGCTGCTCGGCGAACCATCGCTCTTCCCGGTGAACGAGGAAGTCGAATTGTCGTGGCAGATCCTCGATCCCGTGCTCGAACACTGGGCCGCCGAGGGCAAACCCGACACATACGAGTCGGGTACCTGGGGGCCGGTGTCGGCCGAGCAGATGATGAGCCACACCGGCCGCAACTGGCGCCGGCCGTAAGGAGACAGCGATGATCGTCGATCTTCCGGACACGTCCACCGGCGTCGTCGCCAAGCGGATCGTTGAGGTACGTGAGTCCGGTGGCGCCATCAGCCTGGGCCGCGTGCTCACCCTGGTGGTGGTCGCCGAACACGACGAACCCACCGAGGGCGCGATCTCGGCGGCGATCGACGCCAGCCGCGAGCACCCGAGCCGCGTGATCGTGGTGTCGCGGGGCGACGAGAACGACGACACCCGGCTGGACGCACAGATCCGAGTCGGTGGTGACGCGGGTGCCTCCGAGGTGGTAGTTCTGGCGTTGCACGGCGAGCTGGCCGCCCACCCGCAATCGGTGGTGATTCCGTTCCTGCTGCCGGATACGCCTGTGGTCACCTGGTGGCCGGGCACCGCACCGTCGCATCCCGCCGCCGACCCGATGGGCATGCTCGGTACCCGCCGCCTCCTCGACGCGAGCAAGGATCCCCATCCCGACACGGTGCTCGCCCGGCGCCTGGCCAACTACTGCGCCGGTGATTCCGACATCACCTGGACTCAGATCACACCGTGGCGGGGCATCCTGGCCTCCGCCGTCGACCGGCCACCACACGAGGCGATCACCGCCGTCGACGTGTCCGGTCCGTCGAAGTCTCCGGCGATCGATCTGCTGGCAGGCTGGTTACGGGCGGCGCTGGGTGTGCCGACCCGCCGGAGTATCGGCAGTTTCGAGGTGCGGCTGCATCGTGCGGGCGGTCCGACGGTACTGGCCATCGACGAGAACAGCAATGCGGTGCTGACGGCGCCGGGCAAGCCGGACGGGCGGATCGCATTGATCCGCCGCAACCTGCCGATGTGTCTGGCCGAGGAACTGCGTAGGCTCGACGCCGACGACATCTACGCGCTGGCACTCGCCGGTGCCGCCGAGGTGGAGACTGTGGAAAGGGCTACAGTGGGAAGGATTTCGGAGTGATCGCATCGGAGAATCCGCACCTGCAACCGGTGACCGAGACCCTCGTCTTCGACGACAAGGCTGAACTCGTCTCCACCGCGGCGGCCCGGTTCGTGAAGGTGGTGACCGCCGCACAGCGTGAACGCGGCGTGGCGCACGTGGTGCTGACAGGTGGCAGCAACGGCATCGCAATTCTGGCCGCGCTCGCCGCCGACAGCGGTGATATCGACTGGGCGAACGTCGAACTGTACTGGGGTGATGACCGTTTCGTTCCCTCCGACGACCCGGAACGCAACGTCGGCCAGGCGCGCAACGCACTGCTGGCCCATGTCCCCGTCGACCCCGCCAAGGTCCATGAGATGGCTCCATCGGACGGTCCATTCGGCGACGACATTGAGGCCGCCGCCGAAGACTATGCCCGGACGTTGGCGACGCTGTCCGCCGACGGCGTCGCACCCGAATTCGATCTGCACCTGCTCGGCATGGGTGGCGAGGGCCACATCAATTCCCTGTTCCCCAACACCGAGGCCACCGCAGAATCGTCGGAAACTGTTGTGGCCGTTACAGACTCCCCCAAGCCACCGCCGCTCCGCATCACTCTGACATTGCCGGTGGTCAACCGCAGCCGCGCCGTGTGGTTCCTGGTCGCAGGTGCCGACAAGGCCGAGGCTGTCGCGGCAGCCCACGCGGGCGCCGACCCCACCGACTGGCCGTGCGCCGGCGCCCACGGCACCGCCGAAACCGTCTGGTTCCTCGACGACGCCGCGGCCTCCCATCTCCCGGCTGGGTGAATTCCCCCGAATCTCCCCGATCGGTCGGGACGCAGTTGTTAGCGCCCGCTTGTGACCCGAACTTCATTGCGAGCCATCCTCGCGTCGGCCGCGGTCTGCGCCGTGGCGGTATTGGGCGTGTCCGGCACGGCATCGGCAGCGCCGACGCGGTACGACAGAATCATCACGGCCGGATCCCGACAGCCCGGACATCTCTTGCCGCTGAAGCTACTGACCGGTAACATTCCTCCGGTGACGGAGAATCGTATTTTCACTCGGGGCGTTACTGGATTGTGCTATAGGCGGAGCGGCCGTGCGGCGCTGCTCGCGGCGTCGACGGCGATGGTTGCGGGGCTGGTGACGGCGGCGCCCGCCGGTGCGGCACCGGACAGCTTCTTCACCTACTCCGGTTCAGACCTGGCCTCGCTCAAGCCGGGACAGGTGGTCAAGTCGCGGGAGTTGACCATGCACGTGCAAGGCAACGCGATGCCGATCTCGGCGGTGCAGCTCACCTATCGCACGGTCGACGCGCAGAACCGGCCCGTCGTCAATGTCACCTCTGTTCTCAAACCGCCCGGCGGCGTCGACCCGAGCCGGGCGATCGCCTACCAGTCGTTCTACGATTCGCTCAATCCCGAGGACAGCCCGTCGCGGGCCATCGCGGGAACGGTCACCGAAGGCGGACAGGTCAATTCGGCCGAGGCCGGACTCATCGCTCCGATGCTGACCGCCGGCTACACGGTGATCGTCGCCGACATCGAAGGACAGAAGGCGAATTTCGCGGCGGGCCCCGAGTACGGCACCAACACTCTCGACTCGATCCGTGCGGCCACCCGCTCACCCCTGACCGGCCTCAAGCCGTCCACGAAGATCGGCCTGTTCGGGTACTCGGGCGGGGCGATCGGCACCAACTGGGCTGCGGCGCTCGCCCCGAACTACGCACCGGACGTCAATCGCCGGCTGGTCGGTGCGGCGTCGGGTGGACTGCTGGTCAACCCGATCCGCAATCTCACCTACATCAGCGGCAGCAAGACGTGGTCAGGCGTGGCCGCGATGGCGATCATCGGAATCGCCCGATCCTACGATGTCAACTTCTCGAAATACCTCAGTGAGTACGGGAAGAAGATCGTTGCCGAGATGCAGACCGCGCCGATCAACAACGTGATGGGTCACTACCCCGGCATGACGTGGAAGCAGCTGATGAAGCCGCAGTACGCCGACCCGATGACTGTCACGCCGTTCGTCGAGACCGTCGGCAAGATCAACCTCGGGAAGGCACCCACCCCCACCGTCCCGCTGTTCATAGGCCAGGCGGCCGCCGGAGAGCTCGAGGGCACGGTGGGCAACAAGCCACGGATTGGCAAAGGCGATGGCGTGATGATCGCCGGTGACGTGCGGGCACTGGCCCGCCAGTACTGTGCGCGAGGCAACCGCGCCATCAGCTACCAGCAGTACGACCAGCTCAGCCACACACCAGGCGCGGCCGCATTCCTGCCCGGAGCCTTCTCCTGGCTCAACGATCGGTTCATCGGCAAGCCCGCACCCAACGGTTGTGGTGCGATCGCCCCAGGCAACACACTCGACACCACGCCCTGACGCAACGACAGCCCCCGACAACAACAAACGTGCCGTCCGGCTGCTGCCGGACGGCACGTTTGTTGTCTGCGGCCTACTGCTGTGTCATGCCTTGGGCATCAACATCACCGGAACCGGGCTGTTGCGCAGGATGCGGTTGGCCGCCGCACCCGGAAACACCTGGGATACGATGCCCGCAGCTCCCGACCCCAGCGCCAGGATCTCCCCCGGTCGCCACGGCACGCTGTCCATGGCCGTCGACCAGTCCGGTCCGGTGCCCACGACAACCTCCACATCTGGCACGTCGATCCTGGTACGTACCTCCGCGAGTTCGGCGGTCACCGCCTTCTCGGTCTGTTCGACCCAGCGGTCGACCATCTCCTGCTCCGACTTGGGTGTCGCCGAAGCACCGAACGCCGCCATCGGCCGAACGGTGAACGACACCACCCGCAGTGGCAGCGACCACTTACGGGTCAGTACCGCAGCGGCCGGAATAAGTCCGCTTTCGTCGGCGGCCCCGCCGTATCCCGCGGTGACACGCGTGATACGGCCCGGATCCAGCTTGTAGCCGCGGGGGGCGATGGCGACCGGCAGCCGGGCGGGGGGGACGATCCGGGCGGCGACGCCGCCCAGCGCCAATCTGCCCATCAGGCCCGATGACGACGACCCGACCACCACTGCGTCAGCGTCGTGATCGGCGGCCACCTGCAGGAGACCGGTTGCCGTCGACGGACCCGGAGTCACGACCGCCGGCACCTGCGCTCCTCCCGGCATTCCGTCGAGGACCTTCCGCAACGCTGTCTCGGTACGTTCGGTGAGGTGTCCGATGAACTCCTTCTGGAACGGATCTCCGGCGCGGGCACCCGAGTCCTCCACCACTGCCACGGCCACGATGGAGTGTCCGGACGCCGCCGCCATCTGCACGGCCAGGTTCAGTGGCGCCTGCGATTGCCGGCTGGCCGAGAAGCCTACGACGATGGTCATACCAGCCCCGAAGCGACCGGCCGGGCGACGACATTGGTCACCGGGATCTGGAACTGCTCACGCGCCCGGTCGATCACGTCGAACCTCATCCATACCGATTCCTCCGCCGGCTTGGTGGAGATCACGATCTGATCGGGATTGAAGGACTCCACGCCCGCGGCAAGTGCTCGCAGCGGCCGATTCTCACCCAGTTCGCCGTCGGCGGTGAATCCGGCTTCCCGCAACGTGGTCAGCGTGACGTCGAGCCGCTCCTGCGCCGCCTTCAGGGTCGCCGGCCACACGTCGCGCGGCCCGTGAGTCGCGGCCGTCCCCGTCTCGACGGGGCTGGCCGGTACGACGACGTGGAAGACACACTTGTGGTCGGCGCCCATCCGGCTGAGCTCGTCGATCAGCACGTCGGAGTCGACGGTCTCGTTGGCGAGCACCAGCACTCGTTCCGGCGGTGCCTCTGCCTCGATAACCGGCGCGATGGGCCTGCTTGCGACGTAGAAGCGGTTGATGAAGAAGAGAATCACGACGACCACAAAGGACAGCAGACTCAGCAACAACTGCGAGCGACTGCCGGAATCGAATCCCATTTGCACGAGGATCGCGACGATCGCAAGCGCGGTCAGGATCGAGAGCACCGGGAAGCCCCACATCTTGACCTTGAGCTGTTCGGACCCGTTACGGCGCCGCAGCACGATTTGAGAGATCGCGATCAGCAGGTAGACGAACAGGATGATCGCACCGGACGATTTCAGCAGGAAGTCGAAGATCGACTTCTCGGCGACCGCGGCCGCGATGACGCACAGGAATCCGATCACCGAAGAGCTGAGGATTGCTGCGGCGGGAACGCCTCGTTTGGTCACCTCGACAAGCGAAGCGGGTGCTTCACGTCGGGCCGCGAGCACGAACAACATGCGAGATGCGGTGTACATGCCCGAATTCAGGCAGCTGAGCACCGCCGTGAGAACCACCGCGTTCATGATGTGTTCGGCGCCGGGTATCCCCATCTCCTCGAATGCCGCGACGAACGGAGACGCGCTGCCACCGTGCCCTTCACCGCCCATCTCCTTCCACGGAAGGATGGTGACCAGGAGGAAGGCCGAACCGACGAAGAACACCGCGATACGGACGATCACCGAGTTGGCGGCCTTCGCGACCGCATGCTCGGGGTCCTGCGATTCGGCGGCCGCGATGGTGGCGACCTCGGCGCCGACCATCGAGAAGATCACCGTCACCACGCCGACCGTCACCGCGCTGACGCCGTTGGGGAAGAATCCGCCGTGTGCGGTCAGATTGGAGAAATCGAGATCTTTGTCCGGCCACAGACCGACCACGTAGATCGAGCCGATCAGCAGGAAAGCAACGATCGCGGCGACCTTGATTCCCGCGAACCAGAATTCGAACTCACCGAACGAGGACACGGAGAACAGGTTTGTCGCCGTCATGGCCGTCAGCAACAGAAGTGCCAGGATCCACATCGGTATACCGTCGTACCAGAATTCGATGATCTTGGCGCCGGCAATTGCCTCGAAGCCGACCACAATCACCCAGAAATACCAATACAGCCAGCCGACCGAGAATCCTGCCCACTCGCCGAGAGACTGCCGTGCATAGTCTGCGAAAGAGCCGGTCGCCGGGTTGGCGACCGCCATCTCCGCCAGCATCCGCATGACCATGATGATCAGCAGACCTGCAAGGCCGTAGGTAATAAACGTACCTGGACCGGTCTTTTGGATGACAACGCCCGAACCCACGAAGAGGCCGGCACCGATGACACCACCGATCGCGATCATCGATAATTGACGTTGGCTCAGCGCCTTCGCCAATTCTGGAGATGCACCACTCATAGGACTCACCTCTGCTCTGCGGGCCGACCACTCCGGTCGGTTGGTGCCTCAGAAGTACCACAGTGTGATCCGCCTCGCAGGACAATACAAGAACAACATGAAGACGGGTTCATACAGCTCAATGGTGCGCAATCGGCGATACAGGAATCAGGTCAACAAATCGCATATCACGCTAGGAACCGCCGGATATAGTCAATCGCCATAACGTCCATATCTTGCTGACAGTATGGACAAACTGTCCGTTGAGATGCGAGGTGTCATCGTGGCGGGCAAGACGTCAGGGGTCAGGCGACACCCTTGAACGGGTCGTGTTCGGCGATCAGCTTTTCCACCCGGGCCTCGTCCAGACGGGAACGGATCGTCGTCTGCTCCTGCCTGTCACGTACCACCTTCGCAAGAGTGAACGTGCTTGACACCAGGAACAGCAGGGTTACGCCGAAGAAACCGCGCTGCCAGGAGTCGAGCGGAAGGTTCCAGACGCCGATGACCGACGCCGTCAAACTGACGGCGAACGCGATGACCGCCTGGATCTGGAACGCCGAGGTGGTCGCGGACTGGGGGATGTCGTTTCCGTGGGTCATACGTAGAACGCTAGGACGTTCGGGCAGGTCACAGCATGCGTAGCCCTACTCAATTCCCGGCGGGGCTGTCGACGCGACGGCGCACAGCGGTGCTGGACATCCTCAAGAAGGAGGGTGTGTGACGTGCGATCCGGGCGCACCGAGGGAATCGTCCTGGACGCGCTGTCAAGTCACGGGTTTGATCGGGACCGTCGTTACGAGATCTGGCTCCACGGGTTGAGACAGGCAACCCCGAGTGGTTCGAAGTGCCGGGTGTTGCGGGTTACGACGGTCATCTCGGAGGCTTGAACGACAGCAGCGATCAGTGCATCGTCGAGCGGAGCGTGCTCTGGGACTCGGTAGGTAGCCAGGATCCGAGCAGCGGGTAGGTCGAATGGCAGCACTCGGTCTGCGAACGCTGGCAGAACGTGGTCTTCGAACCACCGGCGCAGGATCTCGCCTTGGAGCGGGTCGGATCGCTCCTTGGCAACCACGCCGCGTTCGATCTCGGCCATCGTGGGTGCCGTCACGAACATGTCGGATACAGGCACTGCTGCGGCCCAGGCCTCTACCTGCGGATTACGTCCTCGGACTCGGAGCGCGGAGACCACATTGGTGTCCAATACGTACTGCATCAGCCGGTCACAGATCAGGGGTGCGAGCGGTCAGGCCGAGGCGCTCGGGCTCGAACTCAATGTCCGACCCTTCGTCGGTGCCGAGAAGGTCGACGAGGGTGACTGGCTCGCGTTCGAGAGCGTCGGAAAGGATCTCCCGTGCTTCGGCCTCAACGGACCGACGGTGCTGTTCGGCGCGCACCTTGAGCGCAGCCTTCGTTCCCGCCGGAAGGTTCCGAATCAGGATCTGCTCCATTGTGATCACCTCCGATATCACTGTCACGATATCACTTGGAGTGAACCCGTTCGCTAGTCACAGGCCGAGGTCGCGGTTGGTGGTGGTCGCCATCGCTCGGCTGGGCGGATGTAGTGGTTGAGGAGGGTCCGAGGTCCCGGTGTCATATTTGCGCGGCAATGCGGTCGATCTAGGCGCCGTTGACCGCAGCCGTGGTGGCGTGGTTGGTTCGGAGTGAGTGGCCGGAGACAGATATTCGTCGAAACCGGCGGCGTTTGCTCGTTCCTGGACGATCCTACTGATCGCACGGGAGCCGATCCGATCGCTCGTGGGATGGTTCCTCCAGAGGACACGGGTGAAACGCGCACCTGGTTCCGACATGCGGGCGTAGGTCTCGCGAGTGGACGCAGCGAGCTCTGCATCAACGGCAGCATTTACGCGTTCGACTTTGTGGAAGAGTGGTCAGATCCCTTTAACCTTTCAGGCCCGGGAAACCGTAATTTCCCGGGCCTGATTCGTAGCGGGGACAGGATTTGAACCTGCGACCTCTGGGTTATGAGCCCAGCGAGCTA
>NZ_CALLZT010000027.1:0-13238 GCF_937858515.1 uncultured Gordonia sp.
TGGCCGTCACCTTCGTGTGGCTGGGCATGGTGTGCGCGATCTCGTTCATCGAGGCGCCGCTGAAGTTCCGGGCGCCGGGAATCACCATCCCCCTAGGGCTTGGTATCGGGCGCTTGGTGTTTCGCGCGCTCAACGGCGTCGAAACCGTGTGGGCTGTGGTGCTGATCGCGACGGTGTTCGTCGGTTCGTTCGCCGGCACCGGCATCGGGATCGCACTGGCCGTCGCGGTCGTCGCCCTCGCCATCCAGATCGTCGGAGTCCGGCCGGCGCTGACCAAACGTTCGGATGCGGTGCTGGCGGGCGGTGATCACTCCCAGCGCAGCCACGCCCACCTTGTCTATGTCGGCTTCGAGATCGTCAAGGTGGCCGCGCTGATCACCCTCGGCGTCCTGACGCTCACGGCCTGATCGACAAACATGACACCACTTACCCGGCCCCGCAACAGTGTTGCCGGGCCGGGTAAGTGGCTGTGTCACAACGAGTGTCTACTGCTTCTTCTTGACCTCGGCCAGCAGCGCCTGGTGATCGGCGAGGATCGCGTCGGCGATGCCCTTCAGATCCGGGACGGTGTGCGGGCACGATATGATCCCGAAGTCGAGGCTGCCGTTGTAGCTCTGCAGCGTGATGTTGAGAACCTGGCCGTCAACGATCATCGACACCGGGTAGAACTCCAGCATCTTCGCGCCGCACAGATACATCGGCCACTGTGCGCCCGGAACGTTGGAGATGGTGACGCTCGGCATGGCCTGGCCGGCCATGTTGGACCGCTGCGAAGCACGGGCCACCATGCTCGTCAAACCAGGTGTGGCGAAATCGCCGAACTCGATCATCTGCGCCATCGGGAGTGCGTCGTGCATCTCCTTCGCCGACTTCATCGCCTCGTTCACGGCCTTGAGCCGTTCGAGCGGATCGTCCACGTCGGTGGGCAGTTCGGTGTAGATCATCGACACCTGGTTGCCGAGCGCACCCTTCTGCGATTCGGAGCGGATCGATACCGGGACGCTGGCCGTCAGCGGCTTGTCCGGCAGGGCGTCGTGTGCTTTCAGCCACGTCCGCAGTCCGCCGGCGCACTCGGCCATCACCACGTCGTTGACGGTGGCACCGAGCGCCTTCTTGATCTGGCGGACCTCGGCGAGCGGAATGCGGAACGGTTCCCAGATCCGCCGATTGGTGGGCTTGGCATTGAATACTGTGTTGTGAGCCGTTCCGGTGACTGCGGTCGACGCCATCATCGGCGCCAGCTTGGCGATGTTCGGCGACTTCTGCACCAACTCGGTGAACACGTCCCACTGCAACTTGGCCGCCTTGAGCGGTCGCAACGCATTGGCCGTCATTGCCGAGGTCATCAGACTCAACGCATCCGGTATGGGCTCGGGCGTCCACGGCTGCGGGGGCGGATTGTTCTGGTCGGCGTCGGGATCCCGATCGAGGAGAATCGAGTTGATGTCGTTGCCCGAGCCACCATCGATCAGCGAATGGTGCACGGTGCTGACCACTGCGGTCTTGCCGCCCTCGAGCCCGTTGATCACGGCCATTTCCCACAGCGGCCGCGAGCGGTCGAGTGGTTTGGCCACGATGCGCGAGACGATCTCTTTGAGTTGATCCATTGTGCCGGGCGCTGTGATGCCGACATCGTGGATGTGTGCCTTGATGTCGAAGTCCGGATCGTCGCACCAGTACGGCTGGTCGAGATCCAGCGGCACCGTCACGAGTTTGTGTCGGAACACCGGCAGCAGATGGATGCGCGACATCATCCGCTCCTGCAGTCGCGCTGCCGTGATCGGCTCGGCCGCGTTGGCCGAGTCGTAGATCGCCACACTGCTGACATGTCCATATACGGGCCCGGTCTCTATATTCAGGAAGGACGCGTCGAGCCCCGATAGTTGCTTCATGAGAAACCCTGTCTGTTAGGGGTATACAGAGGTGGAGCGCGAGTCTGACCGGTACCGGGCGGTGGCTTGGCCGCCCGGCACCGGCGGCCGACTACTCTCCTGAGAGAATCCGCCGCGGCACGTCGACAAGCATGGTGTCGATGTCCGCCTGCGTGACGCCACGTTCCAGGGCGTAGGGGAACACGTCCTCCAAGAGGTGGGTGTAATGCCACTGCGGCAGATACGCCATCACCTCTGGCTGAATCCAGTCGATATAGCAGGAGGCGTCCTGGGAGACAACGATCTGTTCGGCGTATCCGCGGCGCACCATCTCGATGAGCGTGTCGGCGCGCGCCTCGAAGGTGGTGGCGGTGTTGATACCGAACCGGTCGAAGCCGAGGATGAAACCGGCCTCGGCGAGCTCGGTGAGGTGGTCGCAGTCGGTGGTGTCGCCGCTGTGTCCCAACACGATTCGTCCGGGGTCGACGCCCTCCTCCTCGACCATCACCTGCTTGACGTGCAGTCCGGCCTTGGTGTCGGGGTGGGTGTGCACGGTGATCGGAACACCGGTTTCCACGTGGGTCTTGGCGACCGCACGCATCACCCGCTCGACGCCAGGGGTCAGACCCTGATGCTCGATCGCGCACTTGAGCATGCCCGCCTTGACACCGGTGCCGGCGATGCCGTCGCGGATGTCACCGATGAACATCTCGACCATCGGATCGGGCACCTCCGCGCCCACGAGCTCGTTCAGCGCCGGGCCGCGGATGTCGAAGAAGAACGGCACCTCGGTGTACGTGTACACACCCGTGGCCACCACGATGTTCAGCGGAACCTGTTCGGCGATCGTCTGGATCCGCGGGATGTAGCGCCCCAGTCCCACGACCGTCGGGTCGACGATGGTCCGCACCCCCGCGTCGTAGGCCTTCTGGAGTTTTGTGACGGCGTCGGTGATCCGATCCTCTTCGGAGCCCCATTCGCCCGGATAGTTCGTCTGGACGTCGGCCGTCAGCACAAACACGTGTTCGTGCATCAGGGTGACTCCGAGGTCCGCGGAATCGACCTGCCCGCGGACAGTCTGAATCTCACTCATCGTTGTTGACCTTTCAGTGAAGACGGGAAGTCAACGAGCATCCGACGCCGACCGCCCGGATCGGAACACGGCCGACCTACCCGGCGCGGCGATACCGTGTGCCGGGCCGGGTGAAGCCGACCGCGTACCTGGGGTTGTGCTACTTCTTCTTGGTGGCCTCCGCCAGCAGCGCCTGGTGATCGGCGACGATCGCGTCGGCGACACCCTTGAGATCGGGAACCACGTTGGGGCAGGACACAATACCGAAGTCGAGGCTGCCGTTGTAGCTCAGCAGGGTGATGTTGAGGACCTGCCCGTCGACGATCATCGACACCGGATAATTCTCCAGCAGCTTGGCGCCGCACAGGTACATCGCCCACTGCGGACCAGGCACATTCGAGATCGTGACGCTCGGCATCACCTGTCCGGCCATGCTGATCCGCTGCGACGCGCGGGCCACCATGCTGGTCATACCGGGGGTGGCGAAATCACCGAACTCGATCATCTGCGCCATCGGGAGTGCGTCGTGCATCTCCTTCGCCGACTTCATCGCCTCGTTGACCGCCTTGAGCCGTTCGAGCGGATCATCGACATCGGTGGGCAATTCGGTGATGATCATCGACACCTGATTGCCGAGCGCACCCTTGGTGGAGTCATCCCGGATCGACACCGGAATGCTGGCCGTCAGCGGCTTGTCCGGCAGACAATCGTTGGCGGACAGCCAATTACGCAAACCACCGGCACAAATCGCCATCACCACGTCGTTGACCGTGGCGCCGGTGCTCTTCCGGATCTGCCGCACCTCGGCGAGCGAAACACGGAACGGCTCCCAGATCCGGCGGTTGGTGGGCTTGGCATTGAACACCGTGTTGTGGGCCGTGCCGGTGACTGCGGAAGAGGTCATCGACGGCGCCAGCTTGGCGATATTCGGCGACTTCTGCACCAGCTCGGTGAACACATCCCACTGCAGTTTCGCCGCTTTGAGCGGCCGCAACGCGTTGGCGGTCATCGCCGAGGTCAGCATGCTCAGCGGATCGGGCGTCGGCTCGGGGTTGTACGGCTGCGGCGGCGGATTGGTCTGATCGGCATCCGGATCACGGTCGAGCAGAACGGAATTGATGTCGTTGCTGGACCCGCCGTCGATCAGCGAGTGATGCACCGTGCTGATCACCGCTGTCTGGCCGTCCTCTAGTCCGTTGACGACCGCGATCTCCCAGAGTGGCCGGCTGCGGTCGAGCGGCTTGGCCACGATCCGTGAGGCCAGCTCCTTGAGCTGATCCCGGCTGCCGGGTGCGGCGATGCCGACATCGTAGATGTGGGCATTGATGTCGAAGTCGGGATCGTCGCACCAGTAGGGCTGGTCCAGATCCAGGGGCACCGACACCAGCTTGCGCCGGAACACCGGAATCAGGTGGATTCGTGACATCATCCGTTCGCGCAGCCGGGCCGCGGTGAGCCGCTCGGCGGCGTTCTCCGAGTCATAGATCGCGACGCTGCTGGTGTGGCCGTAGACGGGCCCGGTCTCGATATTCAGGAATGCGGCATCCATTCCGGTCAGTTGCTTCATGAAAATCCTTGTCTGTCAGAGATATACAGAGAGCAAGCGCCGAACTTCAGCCGCGGGCGGCAGCCTTGGCGGCCCGGTACTCGTCGACCGCCGCGATCAGCGGATCCCGGTCGATCGCGCGCTTGAGGATCTTGCCGGACGGCCCCTTCGGGAGTTCATCGACGAAGACCACCGCGCGCGGATACTTATATGCCGCAAGCCGTTCGGTGCACCATGCGGTGACCTCCTCGGCTGTCAGCTCCGAGTCCGGCTTCGGTGCGACCACGGCCACGACCTCCTCGCCGTAGTGCGCGTCGGGGACGCCGACGACCGCAGCCTCGACGATCCCCGGATGCGCATAGAGCGTCTCCTCGATCTCGCTGGGGTACACGTTGTATCCACCGCGGATGATCAGATCCTTGGCGCGGTCGACGATCCGGAGGTTGCCCTCGGTGTCGAGCTCACCGATGTCGCCGGTCTTGAGCCAGCCGTCGATGAGCGTCTCAGCAGTGGCGTCGGGACGCTTCCAGTAGCCGCGCATGACGAACGGTCCCTTGACGAAGACCTCGCCACGCTCGCCGACCGGAACCGAATTGCCTTCGCCGTCCCGAACCTCGAGCTCGGAGTCGTACACCGCCAAACCGACTGTGCCCTGCGGTGCGGCGATGCCCGGACGCGAGAACGTTGCCAGGCCGCAGGTTTCGGTGAGGCCGTAGCCTTCGAGGATGGCGCAGCCGAAGCGCCGCTTGAACGCCTGCATCACTTCGAGCGGCAGCGACGCACCACCGGAGACGGCGAGCCTGAGCTTGTCGAAGGCACCGGGCTCCACGTCGCCCGGAACATGCAGCATCGCGTTCCACATCGTCGGCACACCACCGACCGCGGTCAGGCCGTCATTGACGATCATGTCGATGAAGTCCTTGGGATGGAATCGCGCCATCAGGCTCAGCGGCGCGCCCGCCTCCATCGCCGCGAGCATCACCGACGCCTGGCCGAAGACGTGGAACAGGGGCAACGCGGTGCCCACCGCGTCGGCGTCGGTGTATTCACCGAGCCTGCCCGAGATTCCGGCCGCGGACTTCAGGTTGCCGACGGTCAGCTCTGCGCCCTTGGGCCTGCCTGTGGTGCCGGAGGTGTAAAGAATGCAGGCGATGTCATCGATTTCCCGGTCGACGGGTGCGTCGATGGGTGTACCCGACGTCGCGGCGGCACCGGATTCGAGCGCCACGAACTCGATGCCCGCGGTCTCGGCAGCCGTGCGCGCAGCCTCGGAGATCCCGTCCCACGCGATGACGAGCTTGCACCCGGCGTCCTCGATGTAATAGGCGAGCTCGGTGGGTGTGCACAGCGGATTCGCGGGGAGGACGACCGCCCCGCACGCGTTGATACCGAAGTAGGCGATCGCGAACTCGGGAACTGTCGGCGCAATATAGAGCACGCGGTCGTCGGCCTCCACGCCCTTTTCACGCAGCATTCCCGCGTAGGCCAGGATCGCGTCGGCGGCCTGCTTGTAGGTGAATTCGGTGCCACTGCCACGCAGCGCGATGTTGTCGGGCCGTTCGGCCGCGTGCTTGTTGATTGCGTCGGACAGACTTGGCATATCGGAACTTCTTCCTCGGTTGATGGATGGCCCGCGCATGCCGCGTGCCCTGATCGGAAGGTGCGGTCATCGATCCCACCGTCGTCGATGACCTCGGGGTCAGGCGGAACCGGAATCCGCTGTGATATCTGGAGTTTCGGCCGAATCGGCGTGCGTCGCATGATCGATGATCGCGAGTGTGAAATCCCGCTGCGCCTCCAGCAGGCGTTTGGCGACCTGAAAATTCGCCTCGACGACCTCCTGAGGGGTCGGCAGCCCCGGCAGAGTCGGGAACCGGCCGTTGAGGTCGGCGAGGTTGAAGCCGGGCGGGACGAGGTTGATCTCCTTGTCCAGGGTCGGCAACGCCTCCTTGATGTGGCGCATCGCGGTGATCCACTGATTGGTCAACTGATTGGTGAGTTCGAAATAGTCGGACATCCCGCGGCCTCGTTTCCCTGATCGCCTGCGTGTTCGTGGTCGCTAATCTTCCTCGACCATCGATTTGTACAGCTGGATGAGCGCCTTGCGCTGACTTTCCTTGAGCCGCTTGTCCTTGGAGATGGCGTTGACCACCGCGTCCTTGTCGTCACCGGCGAGAGCATTGGGCAGCCAGGTAGCCATCCGGATCAACACGTCGGGAGAGAGGTTGAGACCCTTGGCGAGATCGGTGAGCACCTGCGCGGACGGCAGCGAGGCCGCCATTTCCTTGCCCTTCTCCAACTGGCTGACATAGGAGTCCGACACGTCGGCCGCGCGGGCGAGAGACCGCACCGAAACCTGGGCAATTTCTCGCTGCGCCTGGATGAACCGGCCGAGGTCCGCAAGCGCCTGACCGTCGAATGGGTTGGTCACCACACCTCCTCTCGACGCCCTGGGCGCCGCGAGTCGTAGTTGAGTTCAAGTTCAATAGCAGTGTGCCCTACATCACAAGTATACGCAAACATGATCCAGTATCTATGTGCGTAGTTGCATAGTGCGTAGGTGCACAGGTAGGTTGTGGCCATGGCGCTCGAACACGCAATCATGGTGTCGCTGGCCGAAAGACCCGGCACCGGCTACGAGATCGGCCGTCAGTTCGAGCGATCGATCGGCCATTTCTGGTCGGCCACCCACCAGCAGATCTATCGCACGCTCAAGAAGCTGCACGCTGACGGCCTGGTCGCCTACGAGGCGGTGCCCCAGGACGGCCGGCCCGACAAGAAGGTGTACACGCTCTCGGACCGGGGCCGCCGCGCGCTGGCTGAGTGGGCAGTCAGCCCCACCCCCGTCGCGCCCCTGCGCAGTGACCTCGGTGTCAAGCTCCGCGCCGCCGAATTCGGGGACCTTGCCGCCATCATCGGCGAGATGAAGAAGCACCGCGACGAGCACCTCGCGCTGCTCACACTCTTCACCGGATTCGAAACCGACTACTACCCCGCACCCGACGACCTGACCGGCCGCAAGCTCCACCAATATCTGGTGCTGCGCGGTGGAATCCGCAACGAACAGGGTCAGGTCGAGTGGTGCGACGAGGTCATCGCCGCCCTCGAACGCGAACTCTCCCACGGCTGATCCCCCGACGACAGCCATCCATCACAGGTAAACCCAGAAAGGCGGAGCCATGACAGCCCCCACGACTCCCAACCCGCACTACCCGAAACTGTTCGAACCGTTGGCCATCGGCGGCCTGACCCTGCCCAACCGGATCGTCATGGGCTCGATGCACACCGGTCTCGAAGATCGGCTCTGGGACACCGACAAACTCGGCGCCTACTACGCCGAACGCGCACGAGGAGGCGTCGGGCTCATCGTCACCGGCGGATTCGGCGTCTCACGCACCGGCCTGCTGCTGCCGTTCGCGGGCAAGATCACCAACCGGATCGACGTCGAGCGGCATCGCCGGATCACCCGCGCGGTACACAAGGCCGACGGCCGCATCGCAATGCAGCTGATCCACGCCGGCCGCTACGGATACACCCCGTTCAAGGTGGCTCCCGGCACGGATCCCTCCCCCATTCACCCGTTCAAGCACATCCGGATGACCGAGCCGATCATCCGGCACGTCATCCGGTCCTTCGGACAGGCTGCCAAGAATGCCCGACGCGCCGGCTACGACGCCGTCGAGATCATGGGCGGTGAGGGCTATCTCATCAATCAATTCCTGTGCCCGCACACCAACGACCGCACCGACAAATGGGGCGGCTCCACCGAGAACCGGCAACGATTCCTCGTCGAGATCATCAAAGAAATCCGCCGCCAGGTGCCCCGCGATTTCCCGGTGATTCTGCGCCAGTCCATCGCCGACTTCGTCCGCAAAGGCCAGACCTGGGACGAGATCGCCCAAATGGCCCGCAAAGCAGAGGAATACGGCGTCGACGCGATCAACACCGACATCGGCTGGCACGAGGCGCAGGTGCCCACCATCGTCACCTCGGTGCCCCGCGCCGCGTTCGTCAAATTCACCGAACGGCTCCGAGACGAGGTGAGTATTCCACTGATCGCCAGCAACCGCATCAATACTCCCGAGGTGGCCGAGGAGATTCTCGAACGCGGTCGCGTCGACGCGGTATCGATGGCCCGGCCCATGCTCGCCGATCCCGATCTACCCAATAAGGCCAAAGCCGGTCACGCGGACGAGATCAATACGTGCATCGCCTGCAATCAGGCCTGCCTCGATCACGCGTTCGTCGGAAAGAAGGTGTCCTGCCTGCTCAATCCGCGAGCCGGCCGCGAAACCACGCTGACGCTCGGCCCCACCCGGCGCGCCAAGCGGATCGCGGTGATCGGTGCCGGACCGGCCGGATTGTCCGCCGCCGTGTCGGCCGCGCAGCGCGGTCACCGCGTCGACCTGTTCGAGGCCGGATCGGCCATCGGCGGCCAGTTCTCCATCGCCGCAAGGATTCCCGGTAAAGAAGAATTCAGCGAGACTCTCCGCTATTACACGCGGCAACTCGAGGTGCTGGGTGTGACCGTCCATCTCGGCAAGCGGGTGACCGCCGACGAGATCATCGAGCAGCGTTTCGATCACGTCGTCATCGCCACCGGAGTGACTCCGCGGCGCCCCGACATTCCCGGCATCGACCATCCGATGGTCATGTCGTACGCCGACGCCGTACTCGGCCACCGTGAGATCGGTAAGCGGGTGGCAGTGATCGGCGCGGGCGGAATCGGTTTCGACGTCACCGAATTCCTCACCGTCGACGAATCCCCCACCCTGAACCTCAAGGAATGGGAACAAGAATGGGGCGTCAGCGAGGATCTGTCGCGCCCCGGTTTCGTCACCAAACCCCGACCGCTGCCCGCCACCCGCGAAGTCTTTCTCGTGCAACGCAAGTCGGGCGGACAAGGTAAAGGCCTGGGCAAGACGTCGGGCTGGGTGCACCGGGCCAGCGTCAAGATGAAAGGCGTGGAACAGATCTCGGGCGCCACCTACGACCGTATCGACGACGCCGGCCTGCACCTGAGCTTCCGTGACGACGACGGAAACGTCACCGAGACAAGGCTGTTGGAGGTCGACAACATCGTGATCTGCGCCGGCCAGGAATCGGTACGCGATCTGGTGGATCCGCTGACCGTCGCCGGTGTGCGCACCCACATCATCGGCGGCGCCGACGTGGCCGCCGAACTCGACGCCAAACGCGCCATCCGCCAGGGCACCGAGGTGGCCGCCGGCATCGGCTGACGCCTATCCGTCGCCGAGTTTTCGGTAGAAGCTGCCGACGATGGGGGCGATGATCGCCCGGGGACTATAGCCGCCGGCCACCGACATGCCCTTCGACAGGATCCCGGGGACCACGCGCATCTTGTTGCGGTCCAGCGCATCCAGGCTCATCTCGGCAACTGCCGCCGAGTTGTGCCACAGGAAATCCGGGACCATCTTGTCGACGATCGATTGGTCCTCGGGTGCCGGTGTGTGGGTACGCACCGGCCCCGGGGCCAGTAACGTCACGTGCACACCCTGCCGGGCCACCTCCCCGCGCAGGGATTCGCTGAAGGTGTTGACGAAAGCCTTGGTGGCGGCGTAGGTGGCGTTATTGGGGATCGCCATGTTGCCGGCCGCCGACCCGACCATCAGAATGCCGCCGGAACCGCGTTCCACCATCTGCGGCAGCACCGCCAGCGTCAGGTCGTGCACAGCGGTCGCATTCAGCCGGACCTGTGCGCGTTCGTACTCGGCGTCGAGTTCGCTGACCGGCCCGAACGTTGCGATACCCGCGTTGTTGCACAGAATTGAGATCTCGCGACCGGCGAGTTCGGCCGCGAGGACTTCCACCGCCTCGGACACCGACAGGTCGACGGCCCTGATCTCCACGGCCACCGTATCCGAACGCAGTTCGGCAGCAAGCTCTTCGAGCAGTTCACCGCGCCGGGCGACGACGATCAGCGAATGCCCGCGCGCGGCCAGCGCCCGTGCGAGCTCTCTGCCGATCCCGGACGATGCGCCGGTGACGACGGCGCGGGCGGACGATGACGGTGCGGGTATGGCCATGCCGTCATCGTAAACGCAGCCGTAATATCCCCCGTCGCTCCGCTCGCCCCGACATCCCCCGTCGCTCCGCTCGCCCCGACATCCCCCGTCGCTCCGCTCGCCCCGGTCGCTACCGTCGGCGCTTGCGTCCGGTCCCGAAGATGGCCCGGCTGAACTCGCGTCCCGCGGCCGATGCCGCCGAACGCAGGAAGCTCTGCATCGGTTTGCTCGTCAACACCTCGGTGACGACGCTCTTCTCCTCGGGTTCCTTCTTGCGAGACGTTCTCTTCGCGGGCGCCGGGGCTGGTGCGGGAACCAGCGCGGGAGCCTTCCTCATGGGTTCCTCCGGAGGTACCGCCTTGGCCGCGAGCCGCTCATACGCCGAGTCCCGGTCGATCGCCTGACCGTACTTGGCGTACAGCGGACTCGCGGTGGCTGCGGCCTTGATACCCGCCTCGCCCACCGTATCCATCAATGAACGCGGCGCGCGAATCACGGTCCACGCCACCGGGGTCGGCGCACCCTTCTCCGACAACACCGTCACGATCGCCTCGCCGGTACCGAGGGAGGTGAGGGCCTCGTCGATCTTGTACACGTCCGACACCGGGTACGTCTTGACCGTGGTCTTGAGTGCCTTCTGGTCGTCGGGGGTGAATGCGCGCAACGCGTGCTGAATTCGTGCGCCCAGCTGTGAGCGCACCGAGTCCGGGATGTCGGTGGGCAGCTGGGAGCAGAAGAACACGCCGACGCCCTTGGATCGGATCAGTTTGACCGTCTGCACCACCTGCTCGACGAACGCCTTCGACGCCCCACTGAACAGCAGGTGCGACTCGTCGAAGATGAACACGAGTTTGGGTTTGTCGATGTCACCGACCTCGGGCAGGAACTCGAACAGGTCGGCCAGAATCCACATCAGGAATGTCGAGAACAGCGCGGGCCCAGCGGCCTGATCGCCGAGTTCGAAGAGGGTCACGATGCCGCGGCCGTCGGCGCTGAGCCGGATGAGGTCGGCCGGTTCGATCTCCGGTTCACCGAAGAAGGTGTCGCCGCCGTCGTGTTCGAGGTTGGTCAGCGCCCGCAGGATCACGCCGGCCGTCTGCGTCGACACCCCGCCGATCGCCTTGAGTTCCGGTTTACCCTCGTCGCTGGTGAGGTAGGCGATGACCGCCCGCAGGTCCTTGAGATCGAGCAGGGGCAGACCCCTCTGGTCGGCCCAGTGGAAGATCAGGCCCAGCGTCGATTCCTGGGTGGCATTGAGGCTGAGCACCTTGCTGAGCAGGATCGGGCCGAACGAGGTGATGGTGGCCCGGATGGGGACGCCGATCCCCTCCCCGCCCAGCGAGACGAACTCGACCGGGTTCTGTTGTGGGGCCCAGTCGTCGCCGGTCTGCTGTGCGCGCGCGACGATCCGGTCGTTGGACACGCCCGGACGTGACAGCCCCGACAGGTCGCCCTTGATGTCGGCCATCACCACCGGCACACCGTTGGAGCTGAGTTGCTCGGCGATCGCCTGCAAGGTCTTGGTCTTGCCGGTGCCGGTGGCGCCGGCGATGATGCCGTGCCGGTTCATCATCGCCAACGGGATCCGCACCCTGGCGGTCGAGTCCACCTGCCCGTCGACCATCACCGTGCCCAATTCGAGCGCCGCACCTTTGAACGCGTACCCCTCGGCGATCTTCTGGGCCGGACTCGCCTGGGCAGGACTCTCCTGGGCCGCCGTAGCGGGCGTGACGCCGGGATCGGCGCTTGGCGCGTCACCTGCCGGTACAGGTGTGGCCTCGTTCGGATCGGTCACCGGTGGGTCCTCTCATCGGCGGATGCGGTGTTCACAGACCTCACGATGGTATGCCGAACCACACCAATCGTCGCGGAGCGGACACCACACGTGTTGGTCGGCGTTCAGCAGCGCCCGGGCCCTCACGGCCGGATATGCCCTAAGGTCGACGTGTGCAGGACAAACTCGTATGGATCGACTGTGAGATGACCGGGCTGCGCCTCGAATCGGACAAGTTGATCGAGATCGCGGCCCTGGTCACCGACGGCGACCTCAACATTCTCGGCGACGGCGTCGACGTCGTCATCCACGCCTCCGACGAGGATCTGGCCGCCATGCCGGACGTGGTCACCAAGATGCACGCCGCCTCGGGGCTGACCGAGGAGGTGCGCGCGTCGACGGTGACGATCGAGCAGGCCCAGGAACAGGTCCTCGCCTACCTACGCAAATACACCACCACCGGCGCGGTACCCCTGGCCGGCAATTCGATCGCCACCGACCGCGGCTTCATCGCCCGCGACATGCCCGAACTCGACACCCACCTGCATTACCGGATGGTCGACGTCAGCTCCATCAAAGAACTGTGCCGCCGCTGGTATCCGCGGATCTACTTCGGCCAGCCGGAGAAAGGTCTCGCACACCGCGCCCTCGCCGACATCCGTGAGTCGATCCACGAGCTGCGCTACTACCGCGCCGCCGCCTTCGTCCCGCAGCCCGGCCCCGACACCGACGAGCTCGCCGCGATCGTCAAAACGCTCGGACCTGCGTAAACACGACACCCGATAACCGATTGGCATTTCTGCCCGGTCACCCGCTAGAGTATGTTCCTGGCTCTGGAACCCGGTGCTCAACGCCCTGGTTTCCGACGCCGATGGTGAGTGTAGTTCAGTTGGTAGAGCACCAGGTTGTGATCCTGGCTGTCGCGGGTTCGAGTCCCGTCACTCACCCC
>NZ_CALLZT010000028.1:0-19884 GCF_937858515.1 uncultured Gordonia sp.
CCCCGCGCGACTGCTCCTCAGGGATCAAGAAGGACGCACCCGCCGCACCCCCGCGCGACTGCTCCTCAGGGATCAAGAAGGACGCACCCGCCGCACCCCCGCGAGACCGCTCCTCAGGGATCAAGAAGGACACACCGGCCCCACCCCCGCGAGACTGCTCCTCAGGGATCAAGAAGGACACACCGGCCTCGCCCCCGCGCGACCGCTCCTCAGGGATCAAGACGATCCCCACGCCGGCCGTGTCCAGCATGTACCGGACACGATCGGCGGGAGCGTCGGTGGCGATCGGGACGTACTGACCGCCCGCCGCGACGACCGCGTGGATCGCCACCAGCAATTCGACCGACCGGTCGATGGCCACACCGACGGCCACGTTTGGGCCCACACCCTCGGAGATCAGTTCCCGGGCAAGGGTATTGACCCGCGCCGAGAACTCCGCGGATGAGACACCACGCCCGTCGAACCACAGCGCCGCCCTCGCCGGGGACCGCTGTGCCTGCGCGGCTACGAGGTCGATGACGGACTCCCCGGGCAGCGCAACGACGTCGCCACGCGAACGCGCGAGGGTGTCGTCGATGGCCTCGGCGGGTACCCAGGCCACGTCGCCGACTGGTATCGAAGGTGCCGACGTCAGGCCGTCGAGGATCCGTACCAACCGGTCGGCGAATCCGGTGATCGTGGATTCGTCGAACAGGTCGGTGGCCGAGACGATGGTCACCGCCCAGTCCTGGCCGGCCGGAGCCGACGACACGATGACCGACAGATCGAGCTGTGCGGGCACCGCCGGCGCGGGCACCACGGCGACGGACAGTCCCGCGACGGCCACGTCCGTGTCGGCGGCCGAGGCCCCCGGATCGAACGACAACATGACCTGAGCGAGCGGTGAGAATGCTTCGGAGCGAACGGGATCGACCGCCTCGACCACCGACTCGAACGGAATGTCGGCATGTGAGAAGGCGTCGACGTCGACGACCTTCACCTGTTCGAGCAGTTCGGCGAACGGCGCCGCACCGCCGACGCGCGTGCGCAGCACCAGCGTGTTCACGAACATGCCGACGAGTGGATCGAGGACGCGCTGCCCGCGGCCGGCCACCGGCGTGGCGACGGCGATGTCGGCGGTGCCGCTGAGTCGGGCCAGCAGCACCGACAGCGCGGCGTGCACGACCATGAACGGTGTGGTGCTGTACTCGCGGGCGACGGCGTCGATTCGCTTCCCGACGGCCGCCGGGATGCCGAACCGGGTCCGCTGCCCGCGATACGACGCGACCGGCGGACGCGGCCTGTCCGAGGGCAGTTCCAGCACATCCGGCAGACCGGCGAGCCGCTCACGCCAGTAGCCGAGTTGCCGGGCCATCGGCGACGACGGGTCGTCGGGTGCGCCGAGCACCTGCCGCTGCCAGATGGCGTAGTCGGCGTACTGCACCTCCAGCGGCGCGAAGTCCGGTGCGCCACCTGCCGTCCGGGCCGAGTACGCGGCCACCAGGTCGGTCACCAGCGGCAGCTGGGATTCGCCGTCGGCGGCGATGTGGTGGGTGATCACCGCGAGCAGATGATCTCCGGTTGCGGTGCGGCACAACCGCACCCGGATCGGCCATGCGGCCGATACATCGAATCCTGTTGCGGCCTCGGCGAAGAGTTCGGCCTCGGAGTCGACCTGACGCCAGACTCCCCGGTCGCCGAATTCGTCGACGGCACCGATCAGCTGACGCGGCACACCGTCGACGGCGGGGAACGAGGTACGCAGGATCTCGTGCCGCGCAATGAGGTCGACAACGGCATCCCGGAGCGCGGCTACGTCGAGGTCACCGGCGAGCCGGAGCACGGCGGGCACGTTGTAGGTGATCGCCGTGGTGTCGAACTGGTTGATGAACCACATGCGCTGCTGCGCATACGACAGCGGAATCGGTTCGGGCCGTGGCGAGATCGCGGTGATGGGTGCCGCCGAAGCTGCGTGCCCGGCCACGGCACCGATCAGCGCCCGCACGGACGGCGCTTCGAAGATGTCGCGCACCGACACGTCGACGCCGAGGACGGCACCGGCGCGCGCGGCCAGCCGCATTGCCGACAGCGAGTTGCCGCCGAGGTCGAAGAACGATCCGGTCACCGACACCCGTTCGAGGCCGAGCAGGTCTGCGAACACGGCGGCGACGGCCGTCTCGGTGTCGGTTTCCGGTGCCACGTACTCGTCGAGAGCACCGAAATCGGGTGCGGGCAGGGACTTCCGGTCGAGCTTGCCGGAGGTGTTCAGCGGCAGCTCGTCGAGCGTCACCCACACGGTCGGCACCATGAACGGCGGAAGCGACTGAACCACATGCTCTTTCACATCGTCCAGCACAACGGTGGCCGGTGCGACGTAGCCGACGAGATGCTGGGCACCGCCGTCGGCGACGGCCACCGCCGCAGCCGAACGCAGAACTCCGGGCGCCGCGTCGAGTGCCGCCTCGACCTCGCCGAGTTCGAGGCGCTGACCCCGCAGCTTGACCTGAAAGTCGGTGCGCCCCAGGAACTCCAGATCGCCGGCCGACGTCCAGCGCACGAGGTCGCCGGTGCGGTACATGCGCGTGCCGGCTCCGGCGAACGGATCCGGGATGAAGCGTTCGGCGGTGAGGCCGGACCGGGAGGCGTACCCACGGGCGACCTGCTCCCCGCCGATATACAGCTCGCCCGGCATCCCGAGCGGCACCGGCCGCAGCCGGCCGTCGAGCACGTAGGTCCGGTTGCCGCGGGCGGGGCCGCCGATATTGACGGCCGGCGCCAGCGGATCGATGACCTTGCGAGTGGAGTAGATCGTGGTCTCGGTGGGCCCGTACTGGTTACGCAGACGCACCTGCGGCCAGGCGAGCACGGCCTGCGCAGCGAGCGCGGGGGGCACGCTCTCGCCGCCGATGCCCACATCTCGCAAGGTCGACGCCCAACTCGCGTCGCCCACGAACTCATCGAGCATGACAGACAGTATCGAGGTGACGAAGAACGCGGTGGTGACGCGGTGTTCGGTGACCAGACGCGCGATGACCTGCGGGTCGCGGTACTCGTCCTGCCCGACCAGCAGCAGCGGGGCGCCGGCGAGCACCGGCCGCAGCAGTTCTAGCACGAACGGGTCGAAGGTGTAGGCCAGCATCTGCAGGAACACGTCGGACTCGTCGAACCCGTTCTCGGCCCCGTCGGAACCCAACAGCGTCAGGAACTCCTCGTGACTCACCGTGACGCCCTTGGGTTGGCCGGTGGAGCCGGAGGTGAAGATCGTGTACACCGCGTTGCCCGCACGCAGCGGACGACGCCGGTCGGCATCGGTCAGCGGCGCAGCCTCACGCGTGGCGGCGTCGATCGGGGTTGAACAGTCGACGGTGACGGTCCGGACGCCCGGCTCGGCGAAGGCCGAACCGGGTTCAACGAGCACGATGTCCGCACCCGCGGTGTCCAGGACGTACCGCACCCGATCCGACGGCGCCCCGACGTCGACGGGGACGAAGTGGCCACCCGCGGCGGTCACCGCGTGCAGGGCCACGACCATCTCGATTCCACGCGGGATACGTACGGCGACTGCGGTTTCGGGCCCGACACCCAGCGCGACGAGTTCCCTGGCGAGGGTGTTGACCCGGGCACCGAGTTCGCCGTAGGTGACCGTGCGGTCACCGAACAGGATCGCGCGGCCGTCCGGATTGCCGGTGACCTGCCGGGTGAGCAGGTCGGCGACGGTGCCGTCGGGGCGCTGCGGCCCGGCGCCCTCGGCGAACTCGAGCATCGCGGCGGTGCCGGCGTCCGAGGCCAGCGGGATGTCGGCGATCAAGGCGGCCGGGTCGGCGGCGATTGCGCGGACGATCTCGGTGAGCGCCGAGATGAACACGCTCACCTGATCTTCGGTGAACGCGGTGGGCAGGTAGTGCAGGCGCATCTTGAGCGCGTCGCCGGCCGGCGAGGTACCCATGTTGAGCGGATAGTGGGTGGAGTCACTGAACCCGGCGGAGGTGATGGCCAAACCGTCACCGGCAGAGTCTGTTTCACCCGTGTCCGCCGGTGCGGCCGAGGTCAGCGAATCGGCGTCCACCGGGAACGACTCGTGGACCACCAGAGTGTCGAAGCCGACGCTCACGCCGGCGGCAGCACTGATCTCGGGCAGACTCAGATGCTGGTAGTCGAGCACCGCGACCTTGTCGGCCTGCAGCGCGGCCAGCGCATCGGCAATGGTGGCCTCGGGGTTCACGTCGACCGCGACGGGCAGCGTGTTGATGAACAGGCCGACCATCGATTCGACGCCGGGCAGGTCGGCGGGCCTGCCGGACACGGTCTCACCGAAGGTGACCACCCGGTCGCCGGTGAGCCGCGACAGGAACACCGCCCACGCGAACTGCAGCGCTGTGGCGAGGGTGGCACCGCTCGCACGCGCCGCGGCCTCCAGGCCGGCCACCAGATCCGGCGTCAACTGCGTTCTGATGTCTTGTGGCAGCACTTCTTTCGAGGCGGTGTAGCCGGGTGCGACGAGCGTCGGACCGACGACCGGTGCCAGCACCTGCCGCCACGCCGCCTCACCGGCGGACTTCTCGCGCGACCAGATCAGGTCCAGGTAGTCACCGAAGTCGTGACCGGCCGCTCCGGTACGGGTGTAGGTCTCACCCGTCGCGTACAGCGCGAGAATGTCGGCCATCACCAGCGGACCGGACCAGCCGTCGAGGATCAGATGGTGGTTGGTGGCCACGAGCGTCGACGAATTGCCGTGCGTGGCAAGGACGAATCGCAGTAGCGGCGGTGTGGACAGGTCGAAGGGCAGCACCCGCTGTTCGGCGGCGATCGCCTCTACCCGGGCGTGTACCTCGTCGGCGTCGAGGTCGCCGAGGTCGATCTCGGTCCACGGCAGCTCCACGTGTTCGGGTACCACCGTGACCACCGCACCGCTGGGTGCGGTCACGAATCCCGAACGCAACACCCTGTGGTGGGTGAGTAGCGCCTGCGCGGCGCCGCGCAGCCGGGCGGCGTCGATGCCGGCGAGTTCCACAACCGCCTGTGCCACATACACATCCACCGCACCGGCGGTGCCGGCGGCGAGTTCGGACTGGAAGAACAGCCCCTGCTGCAATGGTGCGGGCGGCCAGATCGCGGCACCGGGGAACCGCCCGGTGATCACGTCCAGGTCGTGCTGGGTCAGGTCGGTGCCCGGAATGTCGGACGGTGACGGCCCGGGTTCATTACCAGCGGCGACGAACTTGACGATCCCGGACAACTCGGAGGTCCACCGGTCGGCGAGGTCGCGGACCTCGTCCTCGGTGAACAACGCGGCCGGGAACGACACGGTCGCACTCAGCCGGCCCAGGCCGTCGACCGATGCGTTGATGCTCAGCGGCGCGCCGACGATCATCCGCCCGGCGGGCAGCGCCGACAGGCCGGGTGCGCCGGCCCTGCTGAACGGCAACGGTGCGTCCTGTTGCGGCTCTTCATCCGGCTTCTCAGATGCGGCAGCACCTTTCGCGGTTCGTCCGCCTGCGCCGAGATAGTTGAAGATGATCGGCGGCAGGGGCCGATCGGCCACTTCGCCGGACAACCCGTACCGCAGGAATCCGAACCCGGCGCCCGAGTCGGGCTGTCCGAGGCGTTCCTCCTTGGCCGACTTGACCGCATGCACGACGTCGGTGCCGGGCGCCACACGCATCGGGGCGATCGAGGTGAACCAGCCGACAGATCGCGACAGGTCGGCGCGGACCGCGCCGGGTCCGGTGGCCAGCACCTCCTCGTACCTGCCGTGGCCCTCGACGAGGACGGTGAGAGCATCGTCGGACCCACCGGTCCGGTCGGTCTGCCACGAGCGGACAGCACGGGCGAGGGCACCGAGGAGTGCGTCGTTCACGTGACCGCCGAACGCTTCGGGCACCGCGGTGACCAGCGATTCGGTCAGCTCCGGATCAATATGGTGCACAAAGGAAATCGCGGTGTTCTCCCGGTCCCGATCGCGATCGATCGCGGGGAACCGGGTGTGTTCGGGCAGCCGGGCGAGCCAGTACGCCTCCGCGGCACCATCGGTGCGGATCGTCATGCGGGCACCGAGCACGCTCATCCAGGCCCGCTCGGAGGTGCCGACGGCCCGCAGATGGTAGGGGTGCCCCGCGCTGCGCTGGGCCCAGGCCACGATCAGGTCCTCGATGATCGCCTGCCAGGACACCGCGTCCACACCGAGGTGGTGGATCACCACCACGACGCGGCCGGCTCCGGCGGGGTCCGTGACGAGCGCCGCGCGGACCAGCCCACCGACGGCCGGATCGAGTTGTGCGGCGGCCGCGGCGTGAGCACGGACCAGGTCCGCATCGAAACCCTCTGTGTCCACGGCGAATTCGGAGGTCAGCGCGGACACCGCGGCTACAGCGTCGAATCCGGTGCCCGCGGTCAGCTCATACCTGACCGAGGGCGTGAGTTCGAGCCGGGCGGTGAGCATCGGGTGGTGATCGACGACCACTCCGAGCACTTCGGCGAGTGCTTCGACGCTCAGCCCATCGGGTGCGGTGAGGACGGCCGACTGGTTGAAGTCGGCGAAATCCTCCGGCGCCGATGACTGCTCGACCATCATCGATACGGTCGGCGGCAGTGGAATACGGCCGGCACCGCCGCCATCCGGTTCGGCCAGCGGTGGCAGCTGTGCGCTCTCGTCGGTTATCGCCCGTGCGATGGCGCGAACCGTACGGTGCACGAATATCTCCCGCGGCGACAGCGCAAAACCCGACGCCCGCATCGCCGAGGCCAACTGGATCGACATGATCGAGTCGCCGCCGAGCGCGAAGAACGACTCGGTGACCGACACGCGTTCGACATGCAACAGCCCGGCGATCACCGAGGCCAGCAGCTCTTCGACCGCCCCGAGCGGCGCGACATACGCCGAGGCCGCACCGAAGTCGGGTGCGGGCAACGCATTCCGGTCGACCTTGCCGGAACTGTTCAGCGGAATCTCGGCGAGCTCATTCCATACGGTCGGCACCATGAATGCCGCAAGCTTTTCCGACGCAACGGTCTTGACGGCTTCCATATCGAGTGACGAGCCGGACACGTAGGCCACCAGGTGCTGGGCACCGGCCTCCGTCGATGCGACGGCGGCCGCCGCGTACCGCACGCCCGGGGCACTCACCAGGACCGTCTCGATCTCACCGAGTTCGATCCGCTGGCCGCGCAGTTTGATCTGGAAGTCCTTGCGGCCCAAGTATTCGAGCACTCCACCGGACCACCGGACGGTGTCGCCGGTGCGGTACAGCCGCGAACCGGCGGGGCCGAACGGATCGGCGACGAAACGTGCGGCGGTGGTCACGGTCTGCGAGCTGTAACCACGCGCCACCTGATCGCCGCCGAGATACAGTTCACCCGCGACACCGTCGGGCACCAGCCCGAGCCGGTCGTCGAGAACGTAGGCCCGGATACCGGCGACGGGTTTGCCGATGGCGATCCGGCCGGTTGCCGGGTCGTAGTCGTGGATCGTCGAGTAGATGGTGGTCTCGGTGGGCCCGTACTGATTGTGCAGCCCGGCCGACGGCCACGCGGACGCCACGGCGGCGGCCACAGCGGGCGGTACCGCCTCGCCACCGGTCGACACCTTCGCCAGTGTCGCCGACCACTCGGTGTGACTGCCGAGGGTCTCGATCATCGCCGCCAGCATCACCGGGACGATCATCGCCGCGGTCACCCGGTGCGTCGCGATGATGTCGGCGATCGCCTGCGGGTCACGGTTGGTGCCCGGTGCGAGCATGATCAGTGGCGCGCCGAGCAGCGCCGGGCGCGTGAACTCCAGCACAGCCGGGTCGAAGGTGTACTCGAGCAGCTGCACGAACACGTCGTCGGCGGTAAGACCGTAGTGGTCACGATCGGCGTTGACCTGCGCGAGCAATGCCCGCTGGGAGACGGTCACGCCCTTGGGGCGACCCGTCGAACCCGAGGTGAACAAGGTGTATGCGGCGTTCTCGGGTGTGAGCCTGCCGAGCCGCTCGGAGTCCGCGATCTGCCGGATGTCCGCACCGGTTCCGGCCGGTTGCGTGCAGTCGATGACGAGGGTCTCGATCCCCGGAATCCGCTTTCGGTCGACGTCGTCGGAGAGCATCAGCGACACCGCCGCGGTATCACAGATGTACGCGGCGCGATCTTCCGGCGCGTCGGGTGCAACCGGGACGAACTGGCCGCCGGCAACGAGCACCGCATGGATGGCCACCGCCATCTCCACTCCCCGCCCGAAGCTCAGACCGACCGCGGTATCCGGTCCGACCCCGGCCGAGATAAGTTGCCGGGCAGTTGTATTCACGTATGCGGCGAACTCACCGTAAGTCACCGTCCGGTCGCCGAACACTACGGCCGTCCGTCCGGGCGCAGTGGCGGTCAGCGCCGATGCAAGCGCCGCGGCGACGGTGCCCGCCGCGGTGTCCGCAGGGGGACCGGCCGAGTCGGCAAGCACCTGTTCGCGCTCTCCGTCGCCGAGCAGATCGACGTCGCCGACCGCCCGCCCGGGATCGTCGGTGACGGCATCGAGCAGCCGGATCAGCCGACCGAGCATCGAGGACACCGTGGGCTCGTCGAACAGGTCGGTGGCGTAGGTGGCCATCGCCGACCATGGCTCACCCGCCGGGCCCGAGGTGACGACGACGGTCATGTCCTGATGTGCGGGTACCAGCGGTGCTGCGATGGGGGCAACCCGCAGGTCATCGACGGTCACATCGGCGCCGTCGACGGACGCACCGGGGTTGAACGACAACGCGATCTGCGCTAGCGGTGCGAATGCCTCCGACCGCACCGGGTCGAGCGCGTCGACGACGGTCTCGAAGGGCACGTCGGAGTTGGCGAACGCTTCGAGGTCGGTGGTGCGAACCCGTTCGAGCAGCGCGTCGAACGTCTCACCACTGACGATGCGGGTGCGCAGCACCAGCGAGTTGACGAACATGCCGACGAGCGGGTCGAGGGCTTCGTCACCGCGGCCCGCGATGGGGGAGCCGACGGCGATGTCATCGGTGTCGCTGAGCCGGGCCAGCAGCACCGCCAGCGCGGCGTGCACCACCATGAACGGGGTGATGCCGCGTTCGGCGGCCACGGCGGTGATCCGCTCCCCCACCTCGGCCGGGATGGTCAGTGACGTGCGCGCACCCACATGGGAGGCCACCGCGGGCCGGCGCCGGTCCGCGGGCAGTTCCAGGACGTCGGGAGCGTCGGCCAATTGTTCACGCCAGTAATCCAATTGGCGACCGACCACCGACTGCGGGTCGTCGGCCGACCCGAGCACGTCGTGCTGCCAGATCGCGAAGTCGGCGAACTGGACCGGCAGCGGCGACCACTGCGGCACCGCACCCGCGGTACGTGCCCGATAGGCGGTGACGACGTCGGAGACCAGCGGGAGCAAAGATTCGCCGTCGACGGCGATGTGGTGGGTGACCACCGCGAACAGATACTCAGGCTCGGCGCCGTCCGTGGTCGGCCACAGCATCGCCCGCAGCGGCCAGTCGACTGCGACATCGAATCCGGTTGCTGCCGAGGCCATCAGCTCTGCCTCGGAAGCTGCGATCCGCCAGATGCCGCGATCGTCGAATTCGGCGATATCGCCGATCAGCTGCCGGGGTCCGTCGCCCGGTCGCCCGTCTTGGCTGTCGGGGAACGAGGTGCGCAGGACCTCGTGTCGCGCCACTGTGTCGACGACGGCCTGCCGCAGGGCGTCAACGTCAAGGGCACCGGTCAGGCGCAGGATCGCGGGCACGTTGTAGGTGGGCAGACTCGGATCGAACTGGTTGATGAACCACATCCGCTGCTGTGCGAACGACAGCGGGATCCGGTCCGGGCGCGGATCGGCCGCCGACACCGGTACCAGCGCCGCCGAGTGTCCGGCGACGGCGGCGACGAGTTCGCGCACGCTCGGCGCCTCGAACACGTCCCGCAGGGTCACCTCGACACCCAGCGCGGCCGCCGCGCGGGCGGCAACCCTGGTGGCCGACAACGAGTTTCCACCGGAATCGAAGAACGACGTGGTCACCGACACCTCGTCGGCGCCGACACCGAGGATGTCGGCGAAGACCTCGGCGACGGCCTGTTCCTGTGGCGTCTGTGGGGCGACGTACTCCCCTACCTCGATGACCGGTTCGGGCAGTGCGCGTTTGTCGAGTTTGCCGATCGGGGTGAGCGGGAACTCGTCGAGGACCATGATCGAGGCCGGGATCATGTAGTCCGGAAGCCGTTCTCCGGCAAAGGACTTCAATTCATCAACATCGATCTCGACACCCTTGTCGGCGACGACGTACGCGGCCAGCGCCGTCGCGACCGACCCGCCGACACCGATCACCACCGCAGAGTGCACCGACGGGTGCGCGGTGAGCACCGACTCGATCTCGCCGAGTTCGATGCGCAGGCCGCGCAGCTTCACCTGGTCGTCCGAGCGACCGGCGTACTCCAATTCCGGTGTGCCGTCAGTATTGCGGCGCAGGCGCACCAGGTCGCCGGTCTTGTACATCAGGTCACCGGGATTGCCGTGCGGGTTGGCCACGAAGGCACCGACCGTGAGCGCCGGGCGGCGCAGGTAGCCGCGCGCCATCCCGTAACCGGTGATGTACAGGTCACCGACCGCACCCACGGGGGCCGGGCGCAGCCGGGAGTCGAGCACCATCAGTCCGGTGCCGGTGAACGCGTCGCCCAGCACCACCGGCGCACCGACGGGTATCGGCTTCGAAATGGTCACGGCGACAGTGGTTTCGGTGGGTCCGTACAGGTTCTGGAACCTGCGGAACGGTGCCCACGAGTCCTTGAGTGACTGCGGCACGGCCTCGCCACCGACGTACACCATCCGCAGTGCCGGCAGCGTCGCCGGATCGAGCGTGGCCAGCACGGTCGGGGTCAGGAACAGGTGCGAGACGGCCTGACGGGACATGAAGTCCTGCAACACTTCCGCACCCACGGCGTCGACCGGACGGTAGACGAGCACACCACCGGCGGTGAGCGCCATCATGTACTCGAGCACCGACGCGTCGAAACTCGGGGAGGCGAAGCCGAGGACCCGAGAGTACTCGTCGGCACTGGCCCGGTCGACCAATTCGCGGCCCAGATTGGCCAGGCCCCAATGGGTCACGGCCACGCCCTTGGGGCGACCGGTCGACCCGGACGTGAAGATGATGTAGGCGAGGTTGTCAGGCCGGACCGGACGCAACCGGTCGGTGTCGGTGACAAGGCTCTCATCGAACGCGGCGACCTGCGCCTCGATCGCCGGATCATCGAGCAGTACGGAGTCGATGCCCGTACCGGCCGTGTCGGCGTCCGCGGACACCGTCAGGCACAATGCGGCAGCCGAATCGGCGATGAACGCCGCGCGCCGGTCGGCCGGGTAGTCGGGGTCGACGGGCACATACCCGGCGCCCGCCTTGGCGACGGCGGCGATGGTGACCAGCAGCCGCACCGAGCGGCGCATCGAGATGGCGACAAGGTCCTCGGCGCCGACCCCGCGGCCGATCAGCCAGCGCGCCAACCGGTTCGACTGTTCGTCGAGCTGGGTGTAGGTGAGCCAGGCGCCGGTGGCGTCGATCACCGCCTGCCGCGGACCCCACGTCTGCGCGGCCCGGGCGAACAGGTCACCGAGCGGCAGCGGGTCGACACCCTGACCACCGGTGAGCACGTACTCGGCGTCGACGATCTGCCGCGCCACCGGAGCAACCGCGTTCACCAGCGGCTGTGGGCGGGTCAGCCCGCTTGCGCCCGAACCGAGTTCGATGTCTCCGACGGCTATGGCCGGGTTGTCGAGAACAGCGTCGAGGATCGCGAGCAACTGGTCGGCGAAGATACGCACCGTCGACTCGTCGAACAGGTCGGTCGCGTAGACCATCGACGAATACCACGGTCCGTCGTCGGCCTGCCCGATGCCCACCAGCAGATCCACCTTGGTCGGTAGTTCGTCGGTGCCGACAGCCGAAACCTTCAGTCCCGCAATCTCACCCGTCGCCGCATCGGCATCTGCGAGCTCGGGCAGCACGGATCGGTTCAGACTCAGCCACACCTGCGACAGCGGTGAGAAGGCCTGCGAGCGAACGGCTCCCACCGCGTCCACGATCGTCTCGAACGGTACGTCGGCGTTGGCGACGGCGTCGAGATCGGTGGTGCGGGTGCGGTCGACGAATTCGGCGAACGACAGCGACCCGTCGACGCGGGTACGCAGGATCAAGGTGTTGACGAACATGCCGACCAGCGGATCGAGGACACGTTGTCCACGGCCCGCGACCGGGGTGCCGATGGCGATATCGTCGGTGGCGGCCAGGCGTGCCAGCAGCACGGCCAGCGCGCTGTGCACCACCATGAACGGGGTGGCCCCCGCCTGTGCCGCGTAGTCGGCTATGCGCCGGCCGGTCTCGGCGGGAATGTCGAAATCGAGTGCGGCGCCACGGCCACCGGCCACCGCCGGACGCGGCCGGTCGGCGGGCAGGTCGACCACATCGGGCAGGCCGGCGAGCTGACCGCGCCAGTAGTCGAGCTGACGGCCCACCACCGACTCCGGGTCGTCCGGCGAACCCAGCACCTCGTGCTGCCAGATCGCGTAGTCGGCGAATTGCACTTCCAGCGGGGCGAATTCGGGGGCTCGATCTGCGGTGTGCGCGCTATAGGCGGTCACCATGTCGGTGATCAACGGTGTTCGGGATTCACCGTCGTAGGCGATGTGGTGGGTGACGACGGCGAGCACGTACTCGCCTGCCCCGTCGGCCGAGCCGAGTTCGAGTACCCGCGCGCGGATCGGCCACTGTTTGGTCACGTCGAATCCGGCGCTGATGGCCTCGGCGAATTCCTCGGGGTCGTCGACGACATCCCAGTCGAGTTTGGCGCCGATCGTCGATGCCCGGCCGATCTTCTGGTAGGGCACCCCGTCGGCGGCGGGGAAGGTCGTGCGCAGGATCTCATGGCGCACAACCACATCCACGAGCGCGGCATGCAGGGCGTCGATGTCGAGGGCGCCGGTCAGCTTGAGCACGGTCGGCTGGTTGTAGGCCGCCGAGCCGGTGTTCATCTGGTTGAGGAACCACATGCGCTGCTGCGCGAACGACAGCGGGATCCGCGCGGGCCGTGGGTCGACGGCGACGATCGGCGCGAGCGCGGCGTCGTTGCCGGCGACGGCCTGGGCGAGCCCGCGGATCGTCGGCGCATCGAAGATCTCGCGCACCGACACCTCCATACCCAGCGCCTCGCTCGCCCGGGCGGCAAGCCGCATCGCCGCCAGCGAGTTGCCGCCGAGATCGAAGAACGACTCGGTGACCCCGACCCTGTCGCGGCCGAGCAGATCGGCGTACACGGCAGCGAGTGCGTGTTCCGTATCGGATTCGGGCGCAACGTATTCGGTGGCCACGACCTGCAGGTCCGGGGCGGGCAGGGCATGCCGGTCGAGTTTGCCCGACGAGTTGAACGGCACGGTCTCCAGCAGCACCCACACCGTGGGCACCATGTATGCCGGCAAGGCTGCCGCGGCGGCGGCCTTCACCGCGTCGAGGTCGACGGCCGCCGGCGCCAGGTATCCCACCAGCGATTCGGCGCCGGTGTCCGAGGTGGCGACGGTGGCCGCGGCGTGCACCACGCCCGGCGCCGCCGCGAGCACGGCTTCGATCTCGCCCAGTTCGAGCCGCTGGCCGCGCAGCTTGACCTGAAAGTCTGTGCGGCCCAGGTACTCCACCTCGCCGTTGAAGTTCCATCTGGCCAGATCGCCGGTGCGGTACAGCCGACCGCCCGGGGTGCGAGGGTCGGCGACGAAACGCTCGGCCGTCAGCCGTGGCGCCGACGCGTACCCCCGGGCCACCTGCACGCCACCGAGATACAGTTCACCCCGAACACCGGGCGGGGTCGGACGCAGTCGGGAGTCGAGCACCATCATCGTGACACCGGCACCCGGAACACCCAGCGGCACAACCACATCGTCGGGTTCGACCAGACGGTTGCTGGCGTCGATCGCGGCCTCGGTGGGCCCGTATTTGTTGACCAGCACGACGTCGGGCAGCAGTCGGTACACAGTGGAGACGGCGGCGGCGGGCAACGCCTCGCCGCCGGCCCAGATGCGCCGTAACGCGGGCAGCCGCCGCGGCCGGGCCTCCAGCGATTCGATGAACACCGCCAGCATCGACGGCACGAAATGCACGTCCGTCACACCCTGGGTCTCGATCAATTCCAGCAGATACGCCAGGTCGCGGTGGCCGCCGGGTTCGGCGATCACCACAGCCGACCCGCGGGTCAGCGGAACCAGGATCTCCAGACCTGAGGCGTCGAACGTGTAGGGCGTCTTGGCAAGCACCACCTGTCCGGTTCCGGGCCCGTCGGCGTCGAACCAGCCGAGCAGGTTCACCAGTGCCGCGTGTGGGAGGGTCACGCCCTTCGGCGTACCGGTCGACCCCGAGGTGAACAGCGTGTAGAGCGCGGACTCCGGACGCAACGGCGCCCGGCGCTCGGTGTCGGCGACCGGCGGCGCGGTCAGGTCGGCTGTGCCCGAGCAGTCGACGACGCGGGTCGGGATACCGTCCGGCACAGCCACCGGTGCGGTATCGCCGGCGACGAGGATCAGGCCGACCCCCGCGGTCTGCGTCATGGAGCGTATGCGGTCGGCCGGTGTGTCGGTGTCGATGGGCACGTACTGGCCGCCGGCCGCGATGACGGCGTGGATGGCCACGAACATCTCCACGGAGCGGTCGATGACCACGCCGACCGCGGTCTCGGGACCGACACCCTGCGAGATCAGTTCACGTGCAAGGACATTCACCCGTGCACCGAATTCGGCATAGGACACCGAGCGGTCACCGAACACCAACGCGGTCTCGCCGGCGCGCGTCTGTACCTGCGCCGCCACCATGTCGGCGACGGTCGCGAAACGGACGTCGAGTGTGGGACCGGCCGAGGCGGCCACGATTTCACGCTCGCCGGCGGCGTCGAGCACGGCGACGTCGCCCACGGCGATCGCGGGATCGGCGGTCACGCCGTCGAGAACGCGCACGAACTGCTCACCGAGCACGCGGGCCGTCGCCTCGTCGAACAGGTCGGTGGCGTACACCAGCGTCAGCGACCACGCCGCGCCGCCGGCACCGGAGTGGACCACGACCGACAGATCCGAGTGTGCGGGCACCACCGGCGCGGGGACGCGCGCGAACGCGACCCCGGAGATCTCGACGTCGGCGGTCTCGGCCGAGGCCCCGGGATCGAACGACAGGACCACCTGCGCCAGAGGCGAAAAGGCTTCGGAGCGAACCGGATCCACGGCCTCGACAACGGATTCGAACGGTATGTCGGCGTGCGCGAAGGCATCGAGGTCGGTGGCGCGGACCTGTTCGAGCAGCCCACCGAACGGCATCGCCGGATCGACCTGCGCCCGCAGCACCAGCGAGTTGACGAACATGCCGATCAGCGGGTCGAGGACATCCTGACCGCGGCCGGACGTGGGCGTGGACACGGTGATATCGGAGGTCGCGCTCAGCCGCGACAAGAGCGCGGCGAGTGCGGCGTGCAGCACCATGAACGGTGTCGCCCCGGACTGCGCGGCCAGGGATTCGACGCGGGCGCCGAGACCGTCGGGCAGGTCCACGTCGATCGCCGCGCCGCGATGCGATGCCTGCGGGGGCCGCGGCCGGTCCGCCGGCAGTTCCAGCACATCGGGTACGCCGGCGAGTTGTTTGCGCCAGTAGTCGACCTGCCTGCCGATGACCGAGTCCGGCTCCTCGGGAGTGCCGAGCACCTCATGCTGCCAGATCGCGAAGTCCGCGAATTGTATTGCCAGCGGCTCGAATTCGGGTTCGCTACCGGCGACCCGGGCGGCGTAGGCAGTGGTCAGGTCCACCAGCAGCGGCAGCAATGACTCGCCGTCGACGGCGATATGGTGCACAACGACGGCCAGAATATGGTCATTGACCGAGGTCTCCAGGATGCGCACACGCAACGACCACTGCCGGGTCACGTCGAAGCCTTCGGCGACTGCCGACTCGAGTTCGGCGAGGTCGTCAACGATGTCCCAGTCGAGTTTCGCGCCGATCGTCGAGACACGGCTGATGCGCTGATACGGAACGCCGTCGTGTGCGGGGAACGTCGTACGGAGGACCTCGTGCCGGGCCACCACGTCGACGACGGCCTCCCGCAGCGCGTCGAGGTCGAGATCGCCGGTCACGCGCAGGACGGTGGGAATGTTGTAGGTCGCGTTCGAGCGGTCGAACCGGTTGATGAACCACATCCGCTGCTGTGCGAAAGAGAGCGGAATGTGTTCGGGCCGTGAGTCGGCGGCGACGATCGGGGCAAGCGCCTCGGTGTTGCCGGAGACGAACGCGATGAGCTCACGTACCGAAGGCGCTTCGAAGACATCCTTGACGGATACGTCGACGCCGAGTGCGCGACCCGCCCGGGCGGCCAGTTTGGTGGCGGCGAGCGAGTTGCCGCCGAGGTCGAAGAACGATTCGGTGACCGACACCTCGTCGGTGCCGAGCAGCCCGGCGTAGATCTCGGCGATCTGGCGTTCGGTGTCGGTTTCGGGTGCGACGTAGTCGCGTTTGGCCAGTTGCGGCGCGGGCAGTCGGCGCCGGTTCACCTTGCCGGACTTGTTGAGCGGCATCTTGGGGATCGGCATCCACACCGTGGGCCGCATGTATTCGGGCAGCACCCGGGCCACTGTGTCCTTGGCCACGTCGAGATCGACGTCGGCCGGCGACAGGTACGCCACCAGATGATCACCGCCGGCCACCTTGGCGACGGCCGCGGCGGCGGTCACCACCCCTGGCACCGACGCAAGCACGGCCTCGACCTCGCCGAGTTCGAGGCGCTGACCGCGCAGCTTCACTTGGAAGTCGCTGCGGCCCAGGTATTCGATGTTGCCGCTGGTGTTCCAGCGGGCCAGGTCGCCGGTGCGGTACAGGCGTGATCCCGGCGCGCCGAACGGATCGGCGACGAACCGGTCGGCGGTAAGGTCGGTGCGGCCGGCGTATCCGCGGGCGAGCTGAATGCCGCCGAGGTACAGGTCCCCGGGCACCCCTGGCGGCACCATCTGCATCAGCCGGTCGAGGATGACGGTGGTGGTGTTGGTGACGGGACGGCCGATCGGGATGGCGACGTCGCCGCGCTGCACCTCGTAGGCGGTGACGTCGACGGCTGCCTCGGTGGGCCCGTACAGGTTGACCAGTCGCAGTGCAGGCAACGCCGACAGCATCGCTTGGGCGGGACTGGTGGTGAGTGCCTCGCCGGAGGTGAACACGAACCGCAGCGATTCGAGCGTCGGGAGTTCGTCCTCCATGACGTCGACGAACGCCGACAGCATCGACGGCACGAAGTGCACGACGGTGACCTGTTCGGCGGTGATCGTCGCGGTCAGGTAGGGGGCGTCGCCGTGCCTGTCGGCCTCGGCCACGACCAGCGTGGCGCCGAGCAGCGTGGGCAGGAACAGTTCCCACACCGACACGTCGAACGTCGTCGGGGTCTTCTGCAGGAAGACGTCGTCGCCGGTGAGCCCGTACCAGTCGCTCATCCAGCCGAGCCGGTTGACCAGGGCCTCGTGAGTGATCGTCACGCCCTTGGGGCGGCCCGTCGACCCGGACGTGAACAGCGTGTAGGCGGCCGTGCCAGGCAGGATCGGCGACAGCCGTTCGGCGTCGGTGACCGGCGGCGCCGACAGGTCCACATCGGCCGACGCGTCGACCTCCAGGACGTCGATCCCGTCACCGAGGCCGTCGAGTGCCTCGGGTGCGGTTCCCGCGGCGATCAGCACGTACCGGGCGCCGGCGATGTCGAGCATGTAGCGGGTGCGGTCGACGGGCGAGTCGGTGTCCAGCGGCACATAGTTGCCACCGGCGGCGACGATCGCGTGGATGGCGACCATCATCTCCACCGACCGGTCGATGCAGACGCCGACGGCGGTGTCGGGGCCCACACCACGCGAGATCAGCGTCCGCGCCAGGACCGCCACACGTGCCGAGAACTCCTGATGGCCGACACGTCGGCCATCGAACACCAACGCCACACGATCCGGATCCGCCCCACGATCCGTGTCTTCCCCACGATATGGATCAGCGCTGGTCAGGATGAACTCAGCCACGAATCTGATGCCCCTTATGCCGCGTCGGATGGTGCGGGGCGCCAGAACGCCCGGTCAATTATCGCTCACCCCGTCATTGCCGTTAGCCCTATCCCCCGAATGGGCGACACCCGACACACCGCCTCCGTCGCCCGGAACGGGTGCGGTCGACTGCCCGCTGGACCAGTCGACGAGGCTGGTGTGCTCCTGCGCCACGAGGAACTGTGCGGCGCCGATCGCACCGTCCGGATCATCGGTGAGCGAGTCGAGCAGAGTCAGGAACCGCTGCGCGAACGTCACCATCGTGGCCTCGTCGAACAGATCGGTCGCGTAGACCATGCCGGCCGGCCAGTCCCGGCCCGCCACGGTCCGCACGGTGATCGACAGATCCCGCTGCGCGAACGCCGCCGGCGGCTCGATCTGCTCGACGGTGAGCGATCCCACATCCACCGGTTGCTGTGCGCCCGCACCGGCCGCCGGATTGTGGTCGACACTCAGCATGACCTGGGCGAGCGGTGCGAATGCCTGCGAGCGCACCGCCCCGACGGCGTCGACGACGGCCTCGAACGGCACGTCGGCGTTGGCGAACGCGTCGAGGTCGGTCTCGCGGACCTCTTCGAGGAGTTCGGAGAACGCCATCATCGGTTCGAGTTCACTGCGCAGTACCAGCGTGTTGACGAACATGCCGACCATCGGGTCGAGCACGCGGTCGCCGCGGCCCGCGATCGGAGTGGCGATCGCGATGTCGTCGGCGGCGGTGAGCCGTGACAGCAGCACCGCCAGCGCGGCGTGCACCACCATGAACGACGTCAGTCCGTACTCGGCGGCCAGTTGTTCGATCCGTTCGCCCAGTGCACGCGGCACAGTGAAGTCGATCGACGCGCCCTTGGCCGATGCGGTGACGGGCCGCGGTCGGTCCGCGGGCAGTTCGAGTACGTCGGGCAGGCCCATCAGCTGGTCCTCCCAGTATTCGAGCTGACGGCCGACCACCGAGTCCTGGTCCTGTGGGTCGCCGAGCACCTCGTGCTGCCAGATCGCGTAGTCGGCGAACTGCACCGGCAGCGGCGCGAAGGCCGGCGTGTGGCCCTGCGCCCGTGCCGCGTACGCGGTGACGATGTCGGTGAGCAGCGGCCCCATCGATTCGCCGTCGCTGACGATGTGGTGCAGGACCGCCAGGAAGATCCACTCCCCTTGCTGCGACCGCAGCAGCCGGACCCGGAAGGCACTCTGCTCGGCCACGACGAACCCGCGGGTAGCAGCCTCCATGAGACCGGCCTCGGAGTCGACGATCGCCCAATCGAGGTGTTCGGCGGCCCACTCGAGGTCGTGGATCACCTGCGTGGGGTCGCCGTCGACGCCCGGGAACGTGGTCCGCAGGACCTCGTGCCGTTCGACGACGTCGAGCACGGCCTGCCGGAGCGCATCGGTATCCAGGTCGCCGGTCAGCTTGGCGCCGGCCTGGATGTTGTAGGTCGGGGCGTCCGGATCGAACTGATTCATGAACCACATGCGCTGCTGCGCGAACGACACCGGGATGTGGTCCGGCCGCGGATCGGCCTGGGTGATCGGGGCGAGCGCTTCGCCGGCACCGGCGACAGCGGTGACCAGTTCCCGCACCGTCGGCGCGTCGAACAGGTCGCGCACCGATACCGTGGCGCCCAGTACCTCACCGGTGCGCGCCGCGAGCCGCATCGCCGACAGCGAGTTGCCGCCCAGGTCGAAGAACGAGGTCGTCACGCTGACCCGGTCGAGGCCGAGGACGTCGGCGAACACCCGCGCGACGGCGGTCTCGTCGTCGCCCTCGGGCCCGGTGTAGTCCTCCTCGGACATCGTGCCGAAGTCGGGTGCCGGCAACGCCTTCCGATCCAACTTGCCCGCCGAATTGAGCGGCACCTCAT
>NZ_CALLZT010000029.1:0-21707 GCF_937858515.1 uncultured Gordonia sp.
GCGACGCCGTGGTCGGCCCAGGTGAGCATCTCGATGTCGTTGGGCATGTCGCCGAACGCCACCGACGTCACTGGGCCGAGGCCGGCGAGGTCGATCAGCGTGCGCAGCCCGGACGCCTTGTGGGTGTCGGGTACCGAGAGTTCGATCAGGCCGTGGGAGGTGGAGTAGGTGATCTGGGCAAGATCGCCTACCTCGCCGGCCAGAACGGTGGCCATGTCGCGGCTCTGCATCTCCGGCACCCGGACCAGCAGTTTCACGGCTGGTTCGGCGAAGATCTCGTCGTTGGAAACCTCGATGTGGTCGGGGTTGAGCCAGGCGTGCTGGTAGCCGGGCGAGGCCACGAACGGTGGGGTCGCGGTGTCGTAGGCCGAGTTACCGGCACGTTCAGAGGCGACACCGGCGGTGGGCAGCAGCCGGGCGACTATGTCGCCGAGGTGCCGCTGCACGTCGGGGGCGAGTTGCGCCGCGTGCAGGATCCGGTCGTTCTCCAGGTCGTACACGATGGCGCCGTTGGCGCAGACGGCGTACCGCACCCGGGCGCGGGTTCCGGCGAACTGCTCGGTGATCTCCGGAATCCAGCGCGGCGGCCGGCCAGTCGCCAGCACGAACTCGGTTCCGGCGTCACGGGCGGCGCCGAGCACGTCGAGGGTGCGCTGTGACACCAGGCTGCAGCTGTCGATGAGGGTGCCGTCGACGTCGCTGGCGATCAGCGTCGGCGGCTGCGATAGGCGCGGCGTCACTCGGGTTTCTTTCTGGCCCGTCTGGCCTGGTCGGCGGCGTCGAGTTCGTTGGCTTCCTCAAGGGTGGGCGCCGAACCACCGAGCCGGGCGGGCACCCAGAACTCGCCCGACGGATGCGTGCCGTAGGCGTCCTGCAATTCGAGCAGCTTCTCGCTCATCACCTTGTGCAGCTGCGCGGTGATCGCGTCCGCGTCGCCGACCGGGTCGATCGGCTCGCACACGCTGATCAGGATCTTGACCCCGGTGCGGCCGAGGCGCTTCGGGTGGCCCTTGGTCCAGATGCGCTGCGAACCCCACATCACCGTCGGGATGATCGGTGCGTTCGCATCCAGGGCCATCCGCGCCGCGCCCGACTTGAACTCCTTGATCTCGAAGCTGCGGGAGATCGTCGCCTCCGGGAACACGCCGACGAGTTCGCCCTGCTTGAGATAGTCGACGGCCTGCGCGTAACTCTCGGCACCCGCGCCGCGGTCGACGGGGATGTGCCGCATCCGCCGCATCAGCGGTCCGGCGATCTTGTTGTCGAAGACCTCTTTCTTGGCCATGAACCGCACCTTGCGACGCCCCTGCAGGAAGGCGGGGATACCGGCGTAGGTGAAGTCCATGTAGCCGGTGTGGTTGACCGCGACCACACCCGGCCCGGTCTTGGGAACGTTCCCGACGCCGGATACGCCGAATTTGAGGCCTTCGGCCAGCCACAACAGTCGGGCAGCGGTGATCACGGTGCCATAGAGGGGTTCCATGACGACGAGCTTAACCAGGTGGGCGCGGATCGGTCGCGCCGTTACACCATCCGGTACACCATCCGGAGTCGCACCCGCCGATGTGTATGTCCCGTCACATCCGCACCAGGTGTGACAGAGGGCCCAGTCCTGACGCCATCGGACTCGATACTCTGGACAATTGACGTACGCATCGCGCCAGCCCGCGCGACACCTGAAAGGCCCAGATCGTGAAGATCACCAGCATCGGACATGCCGGTTTCCACATCGAGACCGCCGCCGGCTCGATCCTCTGCGACCCGTGGGTCAATCCCGCATACTTTGCCTCCTGGATCCCGTTCCCGGACAACTCCGAGCTGGACTGGAAGGCGCTCGGCAAGTGCGACTACCTGTACGTCTCGCACCTGCACCGCGACCACTTCGACGAGGTCAACCTGCGCGACAACGTCGACAAGGACACCACCGTCCTGCTGCCCGACTATCCGGTGCCCGACCTCAAACGCGAACTCGAACGACTCGGTTTCCACAAGTTCGTCGAGACCACCGACTCGGTGAAGACCACTGTCACGGGCGACAAGGGGTCGCTCGACATCATGATCATCGCGTTGCGGGCCCCCGCCGACGGCCCGATCGGTGACTCCGGGCTCATCGTGTCCGACGGCGAGACGGTCTGCTTCAACATGAACGACGCCCGGCCCGTCGACCTCGACGTCGTCGACGAGGCGTTCGGGCATGTCGACGTGCACCTGCTGCAGTATTCGGGCGCCATCTGGTACCCGATGGTCTACGACATCCCCCGCAAGTCCAAGGCCAATTTCGCGGCGCAGAAACGTCAGCGCGGCATGGACCGGGCACGTTCGTACATCGATCAGGTCGGGGCCACGTGGGTGGTGCCGTCGGCGGGGCCGCCGATGTTCCTCGATGAGGACCTGTACTCGGTCAACGACCTCGGTTCCGGCATCGCCGACAGTGACATCAAGGCCGGGGCGATCGGCGATCTCGACGTGGCGCCCGGCACCAATCCTGTGCCCGGCGACGTTACGTCGATCTTCCCCGACCAGATGACGTTCCTGGAGCAGATGCGCATCCACGGCACCGACGACGGCGTGAAGCATCGTGGGCTGATGATGGTGTCGGGGTCGGCGGCCGATTTCACCGGGTCGACGCTCGACGGCATCGAACATCCGTATCCGCCGGAGGAGGTGTTCGGCCCCAACAAGAAGGCCTATCTGGAGCGGATGCAGGCCAAGTTCGCGCCGATCATCGCCGCGGAGAAGGCCACCTGGGCGCCCGCCGAGGGCGACAAGCTGCTGCCGGCGCTGCGCGACCTGTTCGAACCGATCATGAGGCAATCAGATCTGATCTGCGACGGCATCGGCTATCCGGTCGGTCTGGTGATGACCCCGCACAGTTCATCGAAGGAAGTCACCGACGAGACCGAGATCGTCGTCCTGGATTTCCCGAATCGTATTGTGCGCGAACCGAAGGAGGGTGAGGGAAAGTACCGGTACGGGTTCCGCATCGCCACCGAGATCGTGCGAACGGTGTTGCGCGACAACGAACCCGACTGGGTCAACACCATCTTCCTGTCGACCCGGTTCACCACCTGGCGCATCGGCGGCTACAACGAGTACCTGTACACATTCTTCAAATGCCTCACCGACGAACGCATCGCCTACGCCGACGGCTGGTTCGCCGAAGCGCACGACGACGACGCGTCGATCCGTAAGGACGGCTGGGAGATTCAGCGCCGCTGCCCGCACCTGAAGGCCGACCTCGACAAGTTCGGCGTCGTCGACGGCGACAAACTCACCTGCAACCTCCACGGCTGGGAATGGAACCTCCCCACCGGCCGCTGCCTCACCACCAAGGGCCACGACCTCCGCGCCGAAAAGCTGTAAAATCGTTCCCGCTCAACGGATTCATTCGACGCTGAATTGATCCGCCCGGTGCTGAGGGAAATTGTTGAGCGGGAAGGGTTGTTCAGGCCACGGGGACGTGCACTGTTGAGTTTTCTGCTTTTTCTACGGTGGTCACCGCGCCTGACCATGCGAGCACCACCCCGCCTACTACGGCCGCACTGAATGCGACGATCGCCACCGGGCCCCAGCCGGACCTGGTGACGTCGCCGAGGAAGGCGATGCCGATCGCACCTGGCAGCACCGTTTGCCCGACGACCAGCGCCGCCGCCGCACCGTTGACCGACCCGGTCTGCAACGCGATGGTGAACAGATAGAAGCCGCACATGCCGCTGATGAGCAGACCGTAGAACGCCGGATCGGTGAACAGGGCGGTTACGTCGAACGGGTCAAGACCGTCAACGATCCGGGACGCGACCGCCATCACCCCGAAGATCGCGCCCGCGATCAGGCCGGTGGCCGAGGCGATATGACGATGCAGCCGGCGCATCGCGACGATCCCGAGCAGCAGCAACAACGGACCCGCCGCGAGCACGGACCAGTGCATCCACCGCTGATCGTCGACGCCCTCCTTGCCCGCCGACACCGCCAGCAACACGAGCGAGAAGACCACCACCAGCACCGCGATCCAGTCACGTAGCGACAGGTGGATCTTCATCACCACCATCGCCAGCAGCGCCGTGGCCACGAGCCGCGCCGAGATGATGGTCTGCGACAGGAACAGCGGGATCATCCGGGCCGACGCGATGGTGGCGACGAAACCGATGACGTCGAAGACGAATCCGATCAGGAACGGGCCGGTGATCATGGTCGCGCCGGTCGATCGCAGCGACGGATGCGACTTGTCCGAGCAGCGTCGTTCCTCGATGGTCGTCGCGCATCGTGACACCCGAGCCGCGCCGAGTGCCTGCAGCACCGCCGCCGCCGCGAACGCGAACGCGCCGACCGCCGCGACAATCGAACCCGCGATCATCGGCCGGACCCGGACCCCGCGTCCGGCATGTCGATGGAGTCTGCGGCGCGGTTCATGGCTACACCTTTACTGCTGTTCGGGTTCCAGTTGCTCGTCCGGAGTGCCCGGGCCGTCGGCATACGCGGAATCCCTCGATTCGCGGGTCTGCTGGAAGGATTCCGAATGCCTGCGGTCCACTTTACGCAGCACCAACTGGCCGTAGGGCAGTCCGAGCAGGTAGAGGGGACCTTTGTACCCGGTGCGGGTTTTGCGCAGTTCCGCCCGGTAGATGAGGTCGCCGAGCCCACCGGGGGTGACGACTCCGCCCGCGCGGGTCTGCCGGATCACGTACTGGTTGGTGTTCCACGGCCCGACACCGCTCTCGTCGTAGTACAGCCGGTTCCCGATCACCCGTGCGTTGGACGGCAACGGCGACGGCGTGAACGCCGGACCGCCCGTCACCACGGTGGTAAGCTCATAGAATCCCGGCTCGACCTTCGCCGACGCCGGTCCGGCACCGGTCACGACACCCCCGACGGCCGCCGCCCCCACGATGACGCCTGCCACGGACTTCCCCACCCAATGCTTCGTCATGTCCGGAAAGTGTAGCGGGCGCCACAGCATACATACAGTTGTGGCGTCCGCCCGTCCTAAACCCCACGAATAGACCGAGGCATCGCAATTATTGCGATGCCTCGGCTCAGCGGTGGGGTTTAGGACAGCTACTTCGGCTCAAGGACCTCGGTGCCGACGAACCGGGCCAGTTCCGGCGGCAGGACGACCGAGCCGTCGGGCTGCTGGTGGTTCTCCAGGATCGCCACCAGCCAGCGGGTGGTGGCCAGAGTGCCGTTGAGGGTGGCTGCGACCTGCGGCTTTCCGTTGTCGTCGCGGTAGCGGATCGAGAGGCGCCGGGCCTGGAAGGTGGTGCAGTTGGAGGTGGAGGTGAGCTCGCGGTAGGTGTTCTGCGTGGGCACCCATGCCTCGCAGTCGAACTTGCGCGACGCCGACGAACCGAGGTCACCACCGGCGACGTCGATCACCCGGTACGGCACGTCGATCGCGGCGAGCATCTCCCGTTCCCAGCCGAGCAGCTTGCGGTGTTCGGCCTCGGCCTCCTCGGGTTTGCAGTAGATGAAGCCCTCGACCTTGTCGAACTGGTGCACGCGGATGATGCCACGGGTGTCCTTGCCGTAGCTGCCGGCCTCGCGCCGGAAGCAGCTCGACCAGCCCGCGTACCGCTTCGGCCCGTCGGACAGGTCGAGGATCTCGTCCATGTGATAGCCGGCCAGCGGCACCTCGGAGGTACCGACGAGGTACAGGTCGTCGTCGGGCAGGTGGTAGATCTCGGCCGAATGCGCGCCGAGGAAACCGGTGCCCGCCATCACCTCGGGCCGTACCAGCACCGGCGGCACCATGAGGGTGAAATCGTTGGCGACGGCCTTCGCGGCGGCCATGTTGAGCAGGCCGAGCTGCAGCAACGCACCCTGACCGGTGAGGAAGTAGAACCGCGACCCGGACACCTTGGTGCCGCGTTTCATGTCGATCAGGCCGAGCGACTCACCGAGTTCGAGGTGGTCCTTCGGGTCGTCGATCTGCCGCGGCTCACCCACATGCTCAAGGACGATGAAGTCGTCCTCGCCGCCTGCCGGGGCATCGTCGGCAACGATGTTGGAGATCGAGCGATGCGCCGCCTCCGACGACTCGCCCGCCTCGTTCTGCCGGGCGACAGCCGCTTTGACCTGCTCGGCGAGTTCCTTGCCGCGTGCGAGCAGCGCGGCCTTTTCCTCGCCGGACGCCTTGCCGACCTGCCTGCCGAGCGCTTTCTGTTCGGCGCGCAGACCGTCGGCCTCGACGATCGCGTGTCTGCGGGTCGCGTCGGCGGTCAGCAACGCATCGACCAGACCCTCGTCCTCGCCGCGTTTGCGTTGCGAGGCACGGACGAGGTCGGGGTTGTCGCGGAGAATCTTGAGGTCGATCACGAAGGAAAACACTACCGGCCTGCCGCTTCGCGGCTTCATTTCCGGCATGGTTCTTCGGTCATATCACCCGGGGAGGCATGATAGACGGTGATGAACGATCCAGACGAGGACCGCGACCCCCGGGTCGAGGGCGACACCGAACCGGATGCGGACGGCCTCAGCGGCCCCGGCACCGACGATTCCGATGCCGACGACACCGCAGATTCCGATGCCGACGGCACCGACGAATCCAGTACGGACGACACCGCTGAATCCGATGTCACCGAATCCGATGCCGCCGACGGCACCGATGTGAACGATGCCGATCCGAGCGATGCCGATCCAAGCGATGCCGACGCGAAGCAGGCCGACGCGGACGAAGCCGACCACAACCCGGCCGGTCCGGACGAAGCCGAGCCGGAGAAAGTCAGCCTGGACAAGGCCGGCGCGGACGAGACAGACGGGGGCGAGACAGACCCGGGCGAGACAGACGGGGGCGAGACAGACCCGGGCGAGACAGACGCGGACGCGGCAGACCCGGGCGAGGCCGACACCGACGACTGGGTCGCCGCCGACGACGGTGCCGAGACCACGGTGCTGCCCGTTGTCGACGATGAGTCCCACAGGCTTGCCTACACACAGGTTTCCGAGAATCCCCCCGCAGCCCCGGGCGACAGCCCGAATAAATACTCAGGCGACAGCTCGAACAACAACTCAGGCGACAGCCCGGCTGACAACTCTGGCGACAACCCCGACGAGGGCCCGAACAACGACGCCGAGTCCGAACCAGAACGCCGATCCCGCTCAGGTGCGCTCGCCAATCCGCTGCGGGTAGTGCTGACGGCCGCGATCATCGGTGCGCTCATCGCCGGTGCGATCGGGATCTTCCAGGGCATCGGCGACGGCGGCGACGTCGCCAACACGGGCATCGGCGGTAAGGAAAAGCTGGCCAAGAACGCGTTCACCGAGTCCGCGGCGGGCGATTGCCTGGACTGGGCGGCCGGCAATCCGGGCGATCCCAAGAAGGTCGACTGCCAGCTTCGGCACCGATTCGAGGTCGCAGGGCCCCTCGACACCGCGCTACTGCCGGGTTCGGAGTTCGGTGAGTCCGCGCCGTGGCCCGGCGTCGCGCGGTTCGCGCAGATCCGCGACGAGCAGTGCGCGGTGATCGCCGACCGCTACCTCGGCGGTAAACGCGACCCGCACGGCCGGTTCTCGGTGAGCATGATGTTCCCGTCGCAGGTGCAGTGGGACAAGGGGGCGCGGGAGTTGCGCTGCGGTCTGCAGCAGACCGGGCCCGACGGTCAGCCCGCCCAGTTCTCCGGCCGCGTGGCCGATCAGGATCAGTCGTTCAAGTGGGCTCCGGGTACCTGCGTGGGTATCGACGCCGCGCGCAAGCCCACCGTCGAGGTCAATTGCACCGAGAACCATGCCTTCCAGACCACCGGGACGGTGGATCTGTCGGTGAAGTTCGGTGACCGGCTGTCGGGGCGGCCGTGGCCGTCGAAGGATGAGCAGAACGCGTTCCTGGCGTCGGTGTGTCCCGGCCAGGCCGAACGGTTCATGGGCGGCAAGGCCAAGCTGGAGGCCACCACGCTGAACACCCAGTGGTCGGTGATCCTGGAGCCGAGTTGGCTGGCCGGCAGTCGCACCGCCGTCTGCTATCTGGGTCTGCCGGACCAGGGCGGTTTCGCCACGCTCGTAGGCGATGCCCGCGAGACGCTGCTGATCAACGGCAAGCTGCCGGTGCCGCCGCCGCAGGCGCCTCCCGGCCGGGCGCTGCCCACGCCGGTGCCGCTGCCTGGTGGGTACGAGGCGAATCCGGTGGAGGTTCCCGCTCCGGCGGGGTAGTGCGATGCCCGTCTACATGTCCGACGACGAGTTCGACGGGTTCGTGTCGGACGCACTCGATCAGGTGCCGGCCGAGTTGTCCGCCGAGATGTCGAATGTGGTGATCCTCGTCGAACCCGAGAACGCGGAGGACCCGCACATTCTCGGGTTGTATTCGGGGGTGGCGCTCACCGAACGCACCCACGACTACGCCGGCTATCTGCCCGATACCATCACCATCTACCGTGATCCGATTCTCGGGATGTGCCACTCCCGTGAACAGGTGGCCCACGAAGTGGTGGTGACGGTGATGCACGAGATCGCGCACCATTTCGGCATCGACGACGACTGGCTGCACGCCAACGGTTGGGGATGACGGGGGTTGACGGTTACCGAAAGCATGACTGTACTGTCATCGGTATGACCACCGTCTCAGTGATCACCGGCGCGGGCGGCATGGGCGTGCCCACGGCGCGGCTCCTCGGTTCCGGCAACCACATCGTCCTGTTCGACATCTCTCAGGACCGCCTCGACGCGGCCGTCGCCGAACTCGACGGCACCGGGCTCGACGGCACCGGGCTCGACGGCACCGCGGTGACCGCGATCCTCGGCGATGTCACCGACCGGGTCGCCGTCGACGGATTGTTCGCCGCCGCAACGGGTATCGGCCCGATCGCGTCGGTGGTGCACACGGCCGGCGTCAGCCCCCGGATGGGCGATGCCGAGTTCGTCAGCCGGATCAACGCACTCGGCACCGTGAACGTGAACGAGGCTCTGCTGGCACTCGATTCGGGTGCGATCTCCGACGGGGTCGCCATCGTGAACGTCGCGTCGATGGCCGCCCATATGGTGCCCACCGAACTCATTCCCGAGAAACTCTTTCCCGGGGCGCTGACCGACGCGGAGACCTTCATCGCCGCCCTGCTCGAGATATACGCCCCGTACCCCGAGCAAGTTCAGTCGGGTTTCGCGTACGGGATCAGCAAAGCATTCGTGAAGTGGTATTCGTCGGCACAGGCCGAGCGTTTCACCATCGCCGGTATCCGCATCGTGTCGGTGTCCCCCGGTTCGGTCGACACCGAGATGGGCAGGCTCGAAGCCGAATCCGGCGCGGGTGCGCTGCTCGAGGGCGCCAACGTGCCGCGCTGGGGCACCGCGCAGGAGATGGCCGATTTATTCGCCTACTGTGTCAGTGACAAAGCCGGATACCTCACGGGCACAGACATTCTCAACGACGGCGGCGTCATCGCGTCGATACGGGCCCGGGCCGCCGCCGCCGAGGCGTAGACCCTCGCCGGTGGGCTTTCACATCAGCCCATCGGTTCTACGACCAGGGGTTCGTCGTTGCGACCGAAGGGGGCGGGTGTGGCACCCCAGCGTTTGCAGACCCAGACACCCGACTCGGTGTATTCGATCTCGATAGAGCCAGTGTTGCGCAGATGTGTTGCGGCGGCAAACTTTCGGTCGATGCCGGTGAGGGGGGAGGCGATCAGCCGGATCACCGCACCGTGACTGACGACGTACACGTCGCGCGGGTCGGATCCGGCCAGGTGGGTGGCGGCGAGGTGATCGATGACGGGCAGGTACCGGCCGTGCACCATCGTCAGCGATTCGCCGCCGGGAATCCGGGCGTCGACTTCGCCTGCATACCAACGGTTCACGATATCGGTGAACACGCCGTGCGCCTCGTCGTCGTAGCGGGATTCGAGGTCGCCGACCTGGACTTCGTGAATCCCTTCGAGGGCAACGGGATCGACGTCCCACACCGATGCGATGGCCTCGGCGGTCTCCACCGCCCGCCGCGCCACCGAACTGACCAGTACCGGCTCGCGAGCGGGACGATTGTCGAAGCCGAACCGAACCCCTTGCCGGACACCGAAATCGGTGAGCGAATCACCAGGCAGCGCGGTGTCGAGGCGGTGCATGACGTTGGCGGTGGTCTCGCCGTGCCGGATCAGGTGCAGTGTCGCCGCCATCTACGTCTCCCCCTGTAGCTGTCCGGTGAACCAGTCGACGCTCTCGGCGGTATCCGGCGGCGGCGATCCCACCTCGTTCTCGGCCGGCCACGAACCCAGGAACACAACGGATTCCACGTTGCGATGCAGTGCGCGCAGAGCCTCGCCGACGGCGTCGTCGCGGATGTGCCCGACGGCGTCGAGATAGAACCGGTACTGCCCGGCAGAGGTCTTGTCGAGCCTCAGGTCACGCCGCGGCCGCGACTCGATCCGGGTGAGATCGACTTTGCGCGTGGCGAATTCGTCCATCGCCCGCATCAGGCTGCCCGGCTCGTTGGGCAGGCCGAGGATGACCGCGGTGCGGTCGGACCCGGTGCGCGCGGGCGGTGGTGCGGGCCGACCGATGAGCAGAAAACGGGTCACCGCGTCCTGGGCGTCGGCCACCCCGTCGGCGAGCACCGTGAGCCCGTGCAGCCGAGCGGCCGGGCCGGTGGTGACCGCGGCGTCGGCGCGACCCTCGACGACGTCGATCGCCGCACCCGAGTTGGACGAGGCGATGACGAACGAGGCGTTCGGGTAGAGCCTCTCGATGCTCAGCCGCACCTGTGCGGAGGCCACCGGGTAGGCGGCGACGGTCCGCACCCGCTCGGGTTCCAGTGCCCCGGCGGCGGCCACGGTGAACGCGATCGGCAGCGTGACCTCGGCGAACACCTGCACGCGGCGGCCGTCGACGGGCACCAGCGCGTCCATCGTCGCCGGCACCGAACCCTCCAGCGAACTCTCGATGGGGACGCAGCCGTAGTCGGCGACTCCGTCGCGCACCATCGCGATCGTTGCGGTGGGGCTGGGTGCGGCGATCGTGGTCACCGGACCGGCCAGCGCGGGCACGTCCTGAAGCGGCAGTCGCGCGGTCAGCAGTCGCTGCAGCGCCATCTCGGTAAAGGTTCCGGCGGGACCGAAGTAGGCGATCACCGGCGGGTCGGGCGACACAGACACGACCAAAGGTTACCGGCAGCAGGTGACCGGACCCGTCCGGTTCGAGTCCTTGTGACCAAAAGTTGGCATTGACCTGGTCCACCGGCGAGGCTTAGGTTAGGGTTGCCTTATTGATGCACGACATCCCCTGTCCGAGGAGCACTCATGACACAAGCGGTCACCAGCCGGCCATCACACGCTGAGCTCATCGTCACCGCCTGTCGACGGGTCTCCGACGCCATGCTCGCCGTCGAGGGAACCGAACCCACTCCGCTCTCGGTGGTGCACCTGTTCGAATCGCAGGCCTTCATCCTCGCCCCCACCGACGGTGAGGCCATGGCCGCCGTACACGCCGCCGACGGCCTGGCCGCGATGCTGGAGATCACCGACTGCGCCCCCATCGACCTGCGCGAACGTGTCCGGTCCCTGATCTGGCTCAACGGCACCCTGTTCCCCGTGCCCGCCGACCTCGAACGCGACCTCGCCATCGAAATCGCCGCCGAACACCCCGACGACGGCCTCCTCGACGTCGGCCACGGCCACTCCCTGCTCCGCCTTCAGCTCAACTCGGCCGTCATCGCCACCGGCTCCGGCGCCGCGTCCGTAACCGCCGGCGACCTCGCCGGCGCCACCCCGGACCCGTTCTGGGAGTACGAGAACGACTGGATCGCCCACCTCGACGCCGACCACGCCGACATGGTCGGTCAATTCGCCCGCAAACTGCCCAGCCATCTGCGCACCGGCCGCGTCCGCCCCCTCGGCCTCGACCGCTTCGGCATCCGCTTCCGCATCGAAGGACCCGACGGCGACAACGACGTCCGCCTCGCCTTCCCTCGCCCCGTCACCGACGTCCACGAACTCTCCTACGCCCTGCGCGGCCTGGCAGGCTGCCCCTTCATCAACAGCCTGCCCGAATAGCGACGTCGGTAGCCTGGCGCGTATGCGCGCCAACCTCCGCCTGATCCTGCGGCCACCCGACCGGCCGGGTATCGACGCGGTCACCGACCCGGTGGCGCGGCGCGGCATCGTCATCGAGCTGGTGATCGTCGGGGTCCTCACCTTCGGGTTCTCGGCGCTGTCGGCGGCGCTGTCACTGCTCGAAGCACAACTGGCCGGCGGCATCGGCAACACCACCATTGCGCTCAACCCGGCCACCTCCGATCTCGCCGCACTCGACGCGATCCGGCGGCTGATGCAGGCCACCCGGCTGTTCGCCGTCGCTGCGCTCGGCGCCTATCTGCTGTGGCGCGCCGGGCTGCTGCGCAAGGTGGGTCTGGGCGTCGGTCCCGTGGCATCCGATGTGCCGCCCGCCCTCGCCCTCGCCGCGGTCATCGGGCTGCCCGGCCTGGCGCTGGTGGCCGTCGCCCGCGCGCTCGGCATCAACGCGACCCTCGTGCCCGCCGACGCCGACGGACTGTGGTGGCGGTGGCCGCTCCTGATCCTGCTCGCCATCGGCAACGGCGCGGCCGAGGAGATCGTGGTGGTCGCGTACTTCATCACCCGGCTCCGGCAGCTCGGCCTCACCGCCAACGGGGCGCTGGCCTCCAGCGCCCTGCTGCGTGGCGGCTACCACCTGTATCAGGGCATCGGCGCGGGCATCGGAAACGTCGTCATGGGGCTGGTGTTCGGCCGCTGGTATCAGCTCACCAACCGGGTGTGGCCGCTGGTCATCGCCCACTCCGTCATGGACATCGTCGCGTTTGTCGGCTATGCGCTGCTTCGCGAGCATCTGGGGTGGATCACGTAACCTGCCGTGTCAGTCGGATGAGTGGCCCCGGTCCCGTGGTGGCGTCGCGATGCGTAGATTTGGTCGGGTGAACGGGAACGAACCGCCGAACAGGCGACGCCGAGGGAGTGAACCCCCGGCGCCGCCGGACGGGCGTTACCCGCCTCGCGGGTACCGGACGCCGCAGAGTCCGGCCGACGGTGGCCGCCACGCCAAACCTCCCCGGCAGGAACCGCCCCGGCAGCGTCCCGCGGGTCCGGGATTCCCCAAGCAGCAGCCCCCCGGCCAGGCGGCGCAGCATCGTCGGCCCGCCGAACCACCGGCCGCGGCGCCGATACCCCAGCTCAGACCCGAGGATCGGCAGCCCGCCCAACCCCGGAACGGCAACGCCCAACCCCAGAACGGCAACGCCCGACCCCGGAACGGCAACGCCCAACCTCAGAACGGCAACCCTCCACCACCCGAGTACGCGCCCACGGTGCACGCCCAGGCCAGGCCCGCGTTCGCCTACTCCGGGACGCCCGGAGAGAACACACCGCCCAGGGACGTCCCCCGGCACGGCAACCAGCCCCGGCCCGATCGACCCGATCCCGGCCCTCGGCAGGGCCCGGCCGGTGTGGAACCCGTGCGGGTACCGGCGCAGCGGCACCCATACCAGTCGGCCCCACCGCCATCCGCGGTCCCGTACGGCGAACCGCCACGCGAGTCGCCGCGCCGGTCACGCAACCCGCTCCGGCGCCTCCCCGGCCGACCAGCCGGCCTCGGGAAGATCGCGCTGATCCTGGTCGTCGCGATGCTCGTCTCGACGGTCGCGGCCGTCTTCTACTTCGACAACCAGTTGCGTCGTGTCGACGCCCTGTCCTCCTACGACGGCAAGCCCGGACCGACACCGGGTAACACCTGGCTGATCGTCGGCACCGACTCCAGGGAGGGTCTGTCGCAGGAGGACAAGGACCGCCTGGCGACCGGGGACAGCGACGGCGCGCGCACAGACACCATCATGCTGGTGCACAAACCGCCGAGCGGCCGATCGATGATCATCTCCATCCCCCGCGACCTGTACGTCGAAGTTCCCGGCAATGGCCAGCGAAAGATCAACGCCGCCTTCAACTTCGGTGGTCCCAAGCTGCTGGTGCAGACGGTCGAACAGCTCACCAAGTTGCGCATCGACCACTATGGGGAGATCGGTTTCGGTGGTTTCGCCGACCTCGTCGACGCCGTCGGCGGCGTCAATATCTGCATCGACAAGAACCTGAACGATCCCAAGGCCGGACTGAAACTGAAGAAGGGCTGCCACGACCTCAACGGCAAGCAGGCCCTCGGCCTGGTGCGCACCCGCGCCTTTCCCAACGCCGACCTCGAACGCGTGGTCAATCAGCGCAAATTCCTGTCCGCGCTGATGGCCAGGGCGACCAGTCCGTCGGTCGTGCTCAATCCGTTCCGGCTCGTTCCGTTCGTGAACGGTGCGGTCAACTCGCTGACCGTCGACAAGAACGATCACATCTGGAATCTGGCCGGCCTGGCGATGGCCCTGCGCGGTAATCCGATCACCACGACAACGCCGAATGCGGGTGCTCAGGTGACCGAGGAGGGGGATTCACTCATCGTTGGTTCCAACACGGAAGAATTCTTCAACTACTTACGGGAAGGTAAATCCGTCCCCGACGCCATGATCGAAAACAACGGTGGCGCAATCGAATAGCGAATCCGAACCATTGCGTACGAGTACTGAGGCTTACCTAATCAAATGCGATCCGAGGTAGGTTCGCCTTACTATTGTTAGGCTGACTTTGGATGCGCAAAGGGTATTGATGCTCCTACCATGTCCACTATGACCGAGCTGATCGACAACACCGTACGCACCAAGTTCCACGACCTTCTGAACGACCAGATCGCCAACGAGTTCTCGGCCTCGCAGCAGTACATCGCCGTCGCCGTCTACTACGACGGCATCGACATGCCGCAGCTGGCCCGCCACTTCTACCGGCAGGCCGTCGAAGAGCGCAACCACGCGATGATGATCCTGCAATACTTCCTCGACCGCGACATGCACATCGAGCTGCCCGGCGTCGACGTCCCGCGGTCGGAGTTCGACAACTACAAGGCCCCGATCGACCTGGCGCTGGCGCAGGAGAAGCGCGTCACCCAGCAGATCGTCGATCTGGCGCGCGCCGCCCGCGACAACGGCGACTACCTCGGCGAGCAGTTCATGCAGTGGTTCCTCAAGGAGCAGGTCGAGGAAGTGGCCACCATGACCACTCTGCAGACCATCGCCGAACGTGCCAACGGCAACCTGTTCGACGTCGAGAACTTCGTCCAGCGTGAGTTCGCCGGCGCAGCCGGTGCCGACGCCACTGCGCCGGCCGCCGCGGGCGGGACCATCTGACGTGGCCCATGCCTGTTGAGGTGCGAGCTTGCGAGCCTCGAAACCGGTGAGATGACATTGTTCTCTCGCGAGGTTTCGAGGCTCGTCGCTTGCGCTCCTGGCACCTCAACCGGCGAAGGGGCTCAACCGGCTGGGGAAGCTAGCGCAGGGTGACCTGACGGCCGCGGATGCCGTCGCGCGATCGGCGCTGCGCCGCGGTCAGGTCGCTCGTGTCGGCCAGTGCCTCCACCAGGTGGGCGTCGAAGGTGTTCAGCGCCTGCGTCCACTCGGTCGGGTGCCGCTCGGCATCGAGATCGAACACCGGCACGAGCAGCCCGTGCGTGCGGAACGAGCCGGCGAACCGCGACCCCTCGCCCAGGGTCAGGTTCCCGGCCGCGTGGATCCGCGCGAGTGCGCTCATCAGGTCGTCCTCGGGTTCGGGCCGGACCCAGCGCAGGTGGGCCCGTTCCCCCGCGTCGACCCACCACGGGGCGCCGATGCCGCTGTCGTTGGTCAGGCGAGCCGTCGGCAGGATGGTGTCGTTGGCCCGCTGCAGCATCTGCCCCACCTCCGGCGTCACCGCGGCACCCGGATGCAGCCACCAGCCGAAGTCGTCGTGCACGGTGATGTCGAGCACCGCGTCGGCAACGAGCAGGTCGGTCAGCGGCGCCGGGTCGCCGGCGTCGGCGAAGTCGGAACCGACGGCCGCCGTCGTCGCCCAGGTGATCGCCGACGCCAGTCCCACCGCCACGTCGGCCGGTTCCGGATCTGTTTGGGTGGCGACGAAAGCCTGTGGTGCACCATCGGTTTCGCGCACGATACCGGGAACGGCGCCGGGCAGGACGGTCCCGAGCACGATGCTGCGGCCGTCCGCCGGGGTGCTCGCGAGTTCGAGGGTCGCGGTCGCCGACGCCACGAACGCGCGCAACGCGACCAGATCACATTCGGCGGCCAGACCGCCGAACGGCCGCGCCGGTGCCTCCAGCGCCGCCTCCTGCCGCGCCCGGCGGGCAGCCACCCGCTCGGCCCGATTGCTCCCCGGACGTGGTCCGCTGCCGCGCTTGCTCTTCTTAGCCATGGCTCTACCTTGGCAGATGGCGGTAACGCCGAGGGGACCGGTCCCCACTGCCCCGGATCAGACGCTGACCAGCCATTCGCGCACCTGGGCGGGGGTGTTGGTGGCGAGCCAGCGCACGCCGAGTTCGGCGCAGAGTGCGACGTCGGCGAGCTCGTCGACGGTCCAGCAGTAGGTGACCCGGCCCGATGCGGCGGCCCGGTCGACGAGGTCGGGGTGCTGGCGCAGGGTGCCGATGGACGGGCCGATGCCCGTGGCGCCGACTGCGGTCGCGGCACTGCCGCGCAGGACGCGGGAGGTCTCACCGAGCAGGATCGTCGGCAGCATCGGGGCGTTGCGGCGGATGCGCCACACCCCGGCCGAGGAGAACGAGATGACGACGGCGCGACTGTGGTCGGCCGACGGCGGAGTGGCGACGCCGAACTCCTGCAGTGTTTCCAGGATCGCCTGTTCGACGAGGCTGCCGTAGCGGACCGGATGTTTGGTCTCGATGAACAGCCGGACCGGCCGGCGCCAGTCGAGGGTGAGGGTGAGCAACTCGCGCAGGGTGAGGATCTGCGCCGGTTTGCCGTCGGCGTGCCAGCTGCCGAAGTCGAGTTCGCGCAGCTGCGCGAGCGACATCTCGCTGACGACGCCGGTGCCGTCGGAGGTGCGGTCGACAGTCCGGTCGTGGATGCAGACGAGCTGATGGTCGCTGGTCATGCGGACGTCGCATTCGAGGCCGTCGGCCCCCTGGGCGAGCGCGAGCTCGTACGCTTTCGCGGTGTGCTCGGCAGCCTCCCGCGACGCACCGCGATGAGCGACGACAGCGGGCTTCCCCGACCGCGAGACGTGGTCAACCGAACTCATCGACACCCCTTACCGTGCGGCCCGGCCCGCCGGTCGTCCCCGGTCCACAACGCCTCCGGCCCACATCTGGTCATTGTTGCGCCACCTGCACCCATCGGCGAGTCGGCGCGTCGATGTACGGCGTGTCGTCGAAGACGCGGATCAGCCTGGGCAGCACCCACCGCACGAACGCTGCGGACAGCGCAGCCGACACGATGGTCAGCCACAGGCCGTCGGCACCGGTCTGCAGGGAGTCGGACCGGCCCGCGATGAACCGGGTGACCAGCGCGGCGACAGCGGCGAGGTTGACGATGGTCCAGGCGATCGCGGTGCGGCCCGAGACCAGGTGGGCGCGGCGCTGGTCGATGTCGTCGCGCTGCGCGATGAGTTCACGGACCAGGACGGGCGCGCCGGCGAGGTTGACCAGCGGGATCGCGGCGAACACCGTGAGCTGCCAGCGCGGGCGCGGATCGAGTCTGTCATGACGCCGGTAGGCGGCGGCACGGGCCCCGCGCAGCCAACCGACGACGGACACGGTGGCGGTGGCGAAGAAGACGACGGCGGTCAGTCCTGCCGCCCATACCAGGACGACGGACGCGATGTCGAGCCACGTGGGAATCGGCGTGGTGCGGTTGATCACCAGCAACACGTACCGCAGCAAATGCACGACGGCGGTGACGACCAGCGCGATGGCCGTCACGTGCAGCGTCGCGTCGAGTCCGCCGCGCCGGGCATCGGCGGCAGCGTCTTGCGCACCGGTGACCGGCCGGTCGTGCAGACCCCAGGTGGGGAGATAGCCGTACCGCGGTATCAGTGCCGGTCCCTGCCGGTGCGCGGGCCGCGGCGGCGGGAACGTCTCGGGTGGGCGCCGGGCGACCCACCGCACGTGCGGGCTGCGGTACATGCGCGGCGCGTTGGCGGGCCTGGTGTGCCCCACCCGGGGAGGTTGCCCCGGCACAGGCGCGGGGCCCGCGGACCCGGCAGCGTTGTCGATGACACTCAGCGGCCCGCCGCAGCGCGGGCACTGCGAGCGTCCGGGTTTGTGAGGTGCCTGGATGCGGCACCGGGGGCACAGATCAATCATCGACCCGACTCGACGGGCTTTCCGCTCTGCACCCAGGACAACATGCCGCCGGCCACGCCGCTGCCGTCGTAACCGTTGCGGAGCAGGTACTGCAGGACGCGTTCCGAGCGTCCGCCCGAGTGACAGATGACGAACAGTTCGGCGTCGGGGTCGATCTCGTCGAGGCGGGCGGCGACCTCGGTGAGCGGGATGTGGATAGCGCCACGCACGTGGCCCGCCTCCCACTCGTCGTATTCGCGCACATCGAGCATCAACCGGCCGGGTTCGTCGGTGAAGTCGTCCGGCAATTGCGTCACCGGGATCTCGGGGATGTCGAACATGCTCACGCAGTCCATGGTGTCACAGGGCATCGCGTCGGCGGGATTCTATTCACAGGGTGGCCGCTCACAGACGGGCGAGTTATACAGAATCCGCTTCTCGGGCTGTGGATATCCCTGTGGAATTGTGGATAACAACTGCACAAACCGGCTTCTGAGTGATGTACGTCACCGAAAATCGGGAACGGTCCGGCAGGAAGTTCACGGAAGTGAAGGTATGGATGATCCACAGCTGTTTACAGCTCTGTGGATAACTTGGGGAAACCTGTTGATGAAACCCCGGCCCGCGGTGCCGCTCAACTCCCGCGGCGGTGCCGCTCAACTCACGGCGGCGGTGCCGCTCAACTCACAGCGAACTCCCGCAGCCGCTGCACCTCGGTATCGAGCTGGGCGCGTTGCGCCCGGTCCGGCTCGCCGAAGAGTTCGACGTTCACCCCCGGTCTGGTGAGCGACCAGGTTCCCGACAACCAGCCGTCGATAAGGACGAGTCCGCGCATCAGTCCGTTGGTGGTCTTGATCGCGTTCAGCGCGTCCTCGCCGGCCACCCGCCGACGATCCGCGGCGGCCGTGACGACGTGGTCGTAGGGGGCCAGCAGCCGCACCGGGGCGGGTTCGTCCGCGGCGGCCAGACCCAGACCGTCCAGGTCGTACAATGTTTCGCCGTCCGGGCCGGTCAGCTTCTCCAGCTCCCAGTCGGCTTCCATCTTCTCCACCAGCGGCTTCAGCCCGCCGATACCCGACCACATCTGGATCGCCGCGACCGTGGCCGGCCCGAAACCGCGCAGATACAGCCGCACCAGTTCCGCGCGCGCGTCGTCGCCGGTGAGCGCCGGTTCACCCGGACCGGCCCAGTCGTCGAACAGGCTGTAGGTGGGTTTGCCGCTGCCCGACCACAGGCCGCGCGGGGGCACCTGAACGAGCGCCAGGGCGCAGCGGACCACTCTGGTAAGGGTGGCCGGCACCTCGTCGGGGAATCGCTGCGCCAGTTCTCTGCCCAGGTCATCGCCCCCGATCGGGCCGGCGGCGAGCAGGCCACGCGCGGCATCGACAATGGCCGCCGGCGTCGCCGAAACCAGCTTGCGGGCGTGCGTGCCGGTGAGTTCGGCGTCGAGTGCGGGCTGTACCGCGGGCCTGATCCACCGTGCGTCCTCGGTGTCGATGAGGCAGATCGTGCTGCGCAGCAACGCCATCCGGACCGTCTCGCGGTCGATCATCAGATCGTCGAGTTCGTCGGGGGCGAAGTTCTCCAGTCGGGCATGCAGCCCGAAAAACGCCGCCTTGGGATCCTGCGATTGCATGCCGACGACCCGGTCGAGAACCTCGACGGCGTCGTCGTCGACACGGGCCAGCAGGTGCTGACGCTGCAACAGAGTCCGATTCCACTGTTGCAGGCTGATCCGATCGCTCACGCGGGATACTTCAGCCCGGTCGACGAGTGACAGCGGTAGCCGTTCGGGTTCTTCGCCAGATACTGCTGGTGGTAGTCCTCGGCGTAGTAGAACCAGCCGTCGCCGGCCTGCGCGAGCGGTGCGATCTCGGTGGCTATCGGCCCCAGACCCGCCGCGTCGACGACAGCGGCGAACCGTTCCGCACTCTCCCGTGCGAGCCGCGCGTCGTCGTCGGACACGGTGTAGACGGCCGAGCGGTACTGGGTGCCGACGTCGTTGCCCTGCTGCATCTCCTGCGTCGGGTCGTGCGTCTCCCAGAACACCTTGAGAATGCCTTCGAGGTCGATGACCTGCGGGTCGAACACCACCAGCGTCGACTCGGTGTGTCCGGTGCGTGCGGTGCACACCTCCTCATAGCTCGGGTTGGGCGTGTATCCACCGGCATAGCCGACGGCCGTGGTGTACACGCCGGGGACCTGCCAGAAGATCTCCTCGACGCCCCAGAAACAGCCACCGGCCAGGACGACCGCGTGCCGTCCGGAAAACTCGCCGATACCTGCGGCCGACTCCGGATCGTCGCCGCGCATGGGGTGGCCGAGCACCACATTCGCGGCAGCCACGGCCACCGGGGTGGTCCGGCCCGGCAACGCCTGGTCCGGGGTGATCATCGTCCGCTTCGACGAAGCCCCGGAGAATACTTGATCAAGCCACGACATGCCGGTAACTCTACGCGCGTCCCCCGAATCGGGACTTGTGTGATAGCTGCAACTCGTGATTCAATCGCGACTGTGACTGCTATCACGATGCAGTCACGTTGCACGACACCGGGTGTTAACCCGCAGTTCAGACCGGTGTTAACCCGCAGTTCAGGTAGGCCTGAGGTTCAGGTAGGCCTGAAGTTCGGGTGACCCGTAGAAGGACGGAGAGGCCATGGCCGCGCACGCGACGACGCGTCACACCCAGCCACGCCCGACCCGGCCCGCATACGCGGCAGCCCGGCCGCCGGAAGTCGGCACCGTACGAGCACCGCATACGGCCGATTTCCCCGTCATCATGGATAGCATCGGCAATCGTTGCCGCGTCACCGCTCTCTCCATCGTGGTCCTGCTCGCCATCGTGCTCGCCCTTGTGCTTCTCTGAGCCAGTAGTGCTTCTCTGAGCCAGTACTTCTCTGAGACCGGCACCATCTCGCCATCCGGTGAGCCCGGTCGCGTTCACCGCCACTCAAGGCCGTATGTCGCTACCGGTGCGAGTAGGTTGATTCTGGGACTATTGGCCCTGGGAATATTGCTCAGGCCTCACCCGCTGAGTAAATGTGAAGTATCCCCCACCCGCATTCGTGCGTTGGGGCACTGCGTCCACCCGGGCGCGGACAGCAGCTCAACACTCGTCAGAGAGGACCATCGTGGCTGAATACACCTTGCCGGAACTGGACTATGACTACGGCGCACTGGAGCCGCACATCTCCGGGCGGATCATGGAACTGCACCACAGCAAGCACCACGCCACCTACGTGAAGGGCGCCAACGACACCCTCGCCAAGCTGGCCGAGGCCCGCGAAGACGGCACCATCGCCGGCAAGGCCTACGGACTGTCGGCCACCCTCGCCTTCCACCTCGGCGGCCACACCAACCACTCCATCTTCTGGAAGAACCTGTCCCCCAACGGTGGCGACAAGCCCGAGGGTGAACTCGCCGCGGCCATCGATGACCAGTTCGGCAGCTTCGACAAGTTCCACGCCCACTTCACTGCGGCCGCCACCACCCTGCAGGGTTCGGGCTGGGCCATCCTGGGCTACGACACCATCGGCGGAAACCTGGTCGTCCTGCAGCTCACCGACCAGAGCGGCAACATCCCGGCCGCGATCATCCCG
>NZ_CALLZT010000030.1:0-23568 GCF_937858515.1 uncultured Gordonia sp.
CCGCGATCCCCGAATGCAGCGCGATCCAGCCGGCGTGCCGTCCCATCACCTCCAGCACCATGCAACGCCGGTGGGAGTTCCCGGTGGTGCGCAGCCGGTCGATGGCCTCGGTCGCGATCTCGACCGCGGTGTTGAAGCCGAACGTGTAGTCGGTGGCATCGATGTCGTTGTCGATCGTCTTGGGTACACCGACGATATTGATGCCGTCGTTGAAGAGCCGGTTGGCGGCGGCGGCGGTGCCGTCGCCGCCGATCGCGATCACCCCTTGCAGGTCCAGGTCGGCGAGGACCTTCTTGATATTCTCCGGGCCGCCGTCGGGTTCGGAGTACGGGCCGAACCGGCTGGTGCCCAGGATGGTGCCGCCCTGGTTGGACAGGCCACGCACGGTGGTGCGGTCCAGTTCCAGGATGTCGCCGTACACCAGGCCCCGCCAGCCGTCGCGGAATCCGACGTACGTGTGGCCGTACACGGTCTCGCCTTTGAGGACTGCACCGCGGATGACCGCGTTGAGTCCGGGGCAGTCGCCGCCGGAGGTCAGAATGCCGAACCGTCTACCCATGTGCTGGCCGCCCTTCGTCGAATGCCCGTGTCTATCCGGTTGCCCGTGCCTGATCTCGCCATGTGTCTAACGCAGGGCAAACGATGCCCATCGACACAATGACCACCAATCTAGGGCACCCGACCGCATCCCGCGGGGTACCCCGGCTGATAACGATCGGACTCGCGGCGTTGGTACATACCCGGCCGACATATAGCATCTTCAGGCGTGCCTTCCCTCTCATCACGTAAATCGCTCCGCGCACGTGTTGCGGTTGCAGGGATCGGTCTCGGGGTCGTCGTTTCCGGCGTTGTCGTGGCCTCACCGGCGACTGCCGCACAGCCGTGCGACGCGCAGTATCAATCGGCGCTGGCCATCCAGAAGCAGATCGAGTCGCACAACAAGCAACCCCGCACGTTCGAGTTGCCTGCCCAGCGCGCCGCCTACGACGCATACAACGCGCGCGCATCCCGGCTCAACTCCCAGATGGCGGCCGCCCGTAAGAACTACAACGCGTGCAAGGCCGCGGTCCGCGAACTGTTCGAACTCGACATCAAGCAGGACCCGCCCAGTCCCGATCCCACTGCGGTCGCCAAGATCAAGGACGCCGCAGCCAAGATCCCCGCCGGATACACGCCTCCCGCCCTGTCCAAGCCAACCCGCTCTACGACCGCGGTGGCCGTCGCCGCCGAGTTGCAACCCCTGTACGACGCACTCGACGACGTTTCGCTCACCGATTCGGACACCGTGAAGTTGCAGAACGTGTCCAAACCCGACGAAGGCGACCAGGACCCGGCCTACTCCGCCAAGAGCGGCCGCACGATCGTCAAGGGTCCCGACGGCAAGGCCGCGGTGACCGCAGACCGGGTGACCCCGCTGGCCCGGGTGCTGTCCATCGAGGGATTCACCCAGCTCAGCCCCGAATCGATGTACTTTGTCTCGCGCGCCCCGCTCAATCTGCAATGGCTCTCACCGAACGCGGCATTGTCGAGAAAATCCGGCAGCGTGGCAGCGGTGACCGGCGTCGACGACACCTGGCTCGACAAGCAGGTCGACATGCAGACCACCGTCGAGGACAAGCTCAAGACCCTCATCGCCCAGCTCATCGCAAGCGAGAAGAAGTGACGACCATCGCCCGGGCAGCGGGTGCGGAGAGACTATGACCCAGCCACCCCAGGGACCCGAGCCTTCCGGCGAACCGCTACCGGGCGCCCAGTGGTCGAGTGACCCGCAGGACCTCGACAAGACTCAGATCTCCTCGCCCCGGAATCCGTATCCGCAGGCTCCGGTACCACCACCGGCGCCGGGTACGGCAGGATTCGCATCGGACCCCCAGCAGGTCATGCCTGCCGGCCAGTACGACCCGGCCGCCCAGTACGACCCTGCCGCCCAGTACGCGCCTACCCCCCAGTACGATCCGGCCGGTCACTACGACCAGACGATGGTCGGTCAACCGTCCTTCGGCATGCCGGACGCCGAGCAGGCCGGTCCGCAGCAGCAGTACGACGCCCCGCAGTACGGGTCGCAGCAGCCATACGGTCAGCAGCCCTACCCGGCGCCGATGCCCGGAACGACGCCGTTCGGGTCCGAGCAGCCGTATGGCCACGCCGGACCGGACTCCCAGGGGTTCCCCTCGTATCAGCAAGCGCCCCAGACCGGACCGGCGCCCTATGGGGCATACGACCGTCCCGTTCACCGCACGGAACCATTCGAGCCGCTGCCCGCCAAACGTAAGAAGGGCCGCAAGATCGCGCTGATCGCGCTCGGCGTGGTCGTCCTGCTCGCCATCATCGCCGGCGTGCTCTGGTTCCTGAACCGCGGCGAGAGCGACGAGGACGCCATCAAGCGGGTGAGTTCGGAGTTCTCCGAGGCCGTGGCGTCGCAGGACACCGCGAAGATGACCGAGCTGATGTGCAAGGCGGAGGCCCAGCGCATCGGCGGCGACACCGCACCCACCTCGGGAGAAGGCGACAACAACGCCGCCGAGCCCGAGAAGTTCGACGTGTCGGCGACCAAGATCTCCGGAGACAACGCCAAGGCCACACTGACGTTCCCGTCGGACGGCCGGACGTCGACGCTGTACTTCGCCAAGGAGGACGACAACTGGGTGGTGTGCGACTCGGCCGCGGCGAGCTTCGGCCCCTGACCGGATCACACGCCGGATCCGAAAGCGGCCCGCGAGCCTGTGCTCGCGGGCCGCTTTCGTCGGTGACTCCGGGGCCGGCTCAGCCGATCGGGCCGCGGGCGGCCTCGTAGGCCGCACCCACCCGGTACAGCCGGTCGTCTGCGAGTGCGGGTGCCATGATCTGCAGCCCGACGGGCAGCCCGTCATCGGCGGACAGCCCCGACGGCACCGACATCGCCCCCACACCGGCAAGGTTCACCGGCAGCGTGCACAGGTCGAACAGGTACATCGCCAGCGGGTCGTCGACCTTCTCCCCGAGCTTGAACGCCGTGGTGGGCGTGGTGGGCGAGATCAGCACATCCACCTGCTCGAACGCGGCCGCGAAGTCGCGGGCGATGAGTGTGCGCACCTTCTGCGCCTGACCGTAGTAGGCGTCGTAATAGCCCGAGGACAGCGCGTAGGTGCCGATGATGATGCGCCGCTTGACCTCGGGACCGAACCCGGCGTCGCGGGTGAGAGCCATGACCTCGTCGGCGCTATGTGAGCCGTCGTCGCCGACACGCAACCCGTAGCGCATCGCGTCGAAACGGGCGAGGTTGCTCGACACCTCCGACGGCAGGATCAGGTAGTACGCGCCGAGCGCGTAGGTGAACTTCGGGCACGACACCTCGATCACCTCGGCACCGCGGTCGGTGAGGACCTTGACGGCCGCGGCGAACGAGTCGAGCACGCCGCTCTGGTAGCCCTCGCCCTGCAGTTCTTTGACGATGCCGATCTTGACGCCGGTCAGATCGCCCTCGGCGCCGGTCCTGGCGGCTGCCACCACGTCGGGTACGGGCACGTTGACCGAGGTGGAGTCCCGCGGATCGTGTCCGGCGATGATCTCGTGCAGGAGGGCGGTGTCGAGCACTGTGCGGGCGCACGGACCACCCTGATCCAGCGACGACGCGCACGCGACGAGGCCGTATCGCGAGACGGTGCCGTAGGTGGGCTTGACGCCGACGGTCGCGGTGACCGCGGCCGGCTGGCGGATCGAGCCGCCGGTGTCGGTGCCGATTGCCAGCGGTGCCTGATACGACGCAAGCGCGGCCGCGCTGCCGCCACCCGATCCGCCGGGGATCCTGTCGGTGTCCCAGGGGTTGCGGGTGACCTGGTAGGCCGAGTTCTCGGTGGACGATCCCATCGCGAACTCGTCCATGTTGGTCTTGCCGAGGATCGGGATGCCGGCGGCGCGCAGCCGGGCGGTCACGGTCGCATCGTACGGCGGTACCCAGCCTTCAAGGATCTTCGAACCGCAGGTGGTAGGCGCGTCGACGGTGGTGAACACGTCCTTGAGGGCAAGCGGCACACCGGCCAGCGCCGACGGCGCGTTGCCCGCGGCGATCGCATCGTCGGCGGCTTTGGCGGCTGCCAGCGCCTCGGCGCCGCTCACATGCAGGAATGCGCCGAGCCGGTCGTCGATCTCGGCTATGCGATTCAGGTGCGCCTGGGTGACCTCCACCGACGACAGCTCACGGGCGGTGATCTTTCCGGCAAGGTCGGCGGCGGTCAGGCCGGTGATGTCCCCGGCGGCGCGGGTATCGGCGGTCACGGTCACTCTTCTCCCAGGATCTGCGGAACGGCGAACCGGTCCTGCTCGACGGCCGGCGCACCCGAAAGTGCCTCGTCGGTGGTCAAGCCCGGCACCACCTCGTCGACGCGCAGCACGTTGGCCAGTTGCGCGGGGTGCGCGGTGGGCGGTACGTCGTCGGCGGCGACCTCGGACACCTGCGCCACGTGCGCGAGGATCGAGTCGAGCTGGGCCGCGTACTGGTCGAGTTCGTCGTCGGTCAACGCCAGCCGCGACAGCCGGGCCAGATGCTCGACCTCCGCACGCGATATCGACTGCGGTTCTGCTGCCACCGAGCCGTCCTTTCTCACCGGGGACACAATTCGCTCCCAAGCCTATGGGAACACCCCGGTCACGCCGTGGTCAGGCTCGACTTCACCGCAACCGGTGCGGCAGCCATATCAGATAGCCACGCCGACGCGCAGGGCCACTCGCCGCACGTACTTGGTGACCCGGTGCGACAATGTGCGCGTGTCGTATCTGCTACGCGTCCATCTGCAGGATCGTCCGGGCAGTCTTGGCCTGCTGGCGGTCCAGCTCGGTTCCGTCGGTGCCGACATCCTCTCCCTGGAAGTCGTCGAACGCGGCGACGGGTACGCCGTCGACGATCTCGTGGTCGAGGTGGCGCCGGGAGGACTGCCCGACAGCCTCATCACCGCCGCCGAGAAGGTCAAGGGTGTGCGAGTCGATTCGATCCGGCCGTATTCCGGGGTGCTCGACACTCACCGCGAATTGGAGTTGATCGACCAGGTGGCCACCGCCGCCGACAAATTGCAGGTCCTCGTCGACAACACGCCCAGGGTGTTGCGTGTGTCGTGGGCGACGGTGATCACGTCGGGAGCGAGCGGTGTCCTGCAACTGTTCGGCTCATCCGGTGCGCCCGAAACCCCGTTGGAGGAAGTCGACTGGCTACCCCTGTCGGCATCCGTCCAGCTCGATTCCGACGGCGATTGGGTACCGCAGGCTTGGAAGGACATGGACACCCGGATGGCCGCCGCGCCGCTGGGCCGCGGCGACAAGGCGATCCTGCTCGGCCGCATCGGCGGCCCCGACTTCCGGCCATCGGAGGTGGCTCGCCTGGGCTATCTCGCGGGCATCGTCAGCACGGTACTGCGCACGTCCCTCTGACAGGATGAGGGAGCGGTCATCGTCGCGGTGACAGGTTTCCGCCCGGCAGCGACAGATCCAGCCGGAATCCGCCGGTGATGTTCTCGGCGCGGACGTCACCACCGTGCGCCTCGACGATGCCACGCACGATGGCCAGCCCGAGACCGGCCGACGACGAACCGATCTCGGGTGCCTCGTCGGCGGTCGCCGGGGTGCGCGCGGCGTCTGCCCGCCAGCCCACCTCGAAGATGTTGGACAGGTCGGCATCGGGAACTCCCGGTCCCTGATCGGCGACGCTGATCACGGTGCGGCCGGTGCCGTCGTCCACCGACGCCGAGATCAGGATCTCCGATCCGGGCGGCGCGTACTTGATGCTGTTGGTCAGCAGGTTCACCACGACGCGGGTCAATTCGTGGGGGTCGGCCCAGACGGTGATCCCGGCGACCCCCGAATGGGTGATCCGCATACCGCGTTCGGTGGCTGCGGCCCGCACATCGGATACCGAATCGGAGACCACATCCACCAGTTCGAGCGGCTCGCAGCGCAACCGCAGCCCCCCTTCGGTGAGCCGGGACAATTCGAAGAGGTCGTCGACGAGGCGACTCATCGTGCCCACCTGAAGGCGGATGCGCCGAATGTAGTCGCCGGGATCGGCGGCCACACCGTCCTCGAGCACCTCCGCCATTGCCCGCAGACCGGTCAGCGGTGTGCGCAGATCGTGCGAGATCCATGCGAAGAACTGCCGCCGCGACGCGTCGAGCTCTTCGATTTCCTTGCGGGCAGCGGCAAGTCGCCGTGAGGTATCCGACAGTTGTTCGGACACTTCGGCGAATTCCTTCCACCCGGTGCCGTCTGTTCCGATGACGTCGCCGTCACCGATCCGGCGTGCGGACTCGCGCAGCGTGAGCATCGATGACCGCGCGGTGCGGCCGACGACGGTCGCAGCCATCACGCTCATGGCGGCCGAGACCCCGAGAACCCACAGCAGTACTTGAAAGTCGTGCTGCGAGACGTACATCTGAACGGCGATCACCGTCACCGACGCGACCACCGACAGTGGTGAGGCAACGGCCATCAGCCAGATCTGGGATGTGATCGAGCCGTGCGCGTTGTACCGGATCAGCCCGATGCAGGCCGCGGTGACCACGACGGTGCAACCCGCGGCGATCGCGACGATCTGGGCGATATCCCAGGCGTGCAACATCATCGGTTGTTCTCCCCTCCCCCGGCGGCCCCGCCGCCCACGGTGAACCGGTATCCCGCACCCCATTCGGTGAGCAGGTATCTCGGATAGCGTGGCTCGGGCTCGATCTTCTCGCGGAGCCGCCGCACATGCACCGTCACCGTCGAGGCCTCCCCGAACGTCCAGCCCCACACCTCGCGAAGGATGTCGTCGCGGGTGAACACCTCGTCGGGATGGTGTGTGAAGAACAGCAACAGCTCGTATTCACGAGTGGTGAGCGGGATCGTCGTATTGTTCAGGAATGCGATCCGCCGAGCCGGGTCAATCCGGAAGGGCCCGATTTCCATCGGCACGAGAGGACTCTTCTGTCCGCGGCGCAGCAGGGTTTCGATGCGTAGTTGCAGTTCGCGCATCGAGAACGGTTTGACCAGGTAATCGTCGGCGCCGTGTTCAAGGCCGCTGATGCGCTGGGCCACCGAATCGAGCGCGGTCAGCATGATCACCATGACGTGCGGGGCGTTCTTCCGGATCTCCGCACACAGCACGTCGCCGCCCACAAGCGGTAGCATCCGGTCGAGAACCAGTACGTCGGGCGTCTGGACTGCGAGTTTGTCCCGGGCCAGGCCACCGTCGGCGACGGCGGTCACCGAGTAGCCCGCCGCGCGCAGGTAGTCGCCGACCGCCGTCCGCACCGCCGCATCGTCTTCCACGATCATCACCGTCGCGTTCACGGTGACGACGATAGTCGCCGGCACAGCCCGGACGGTGAGTTCTTACGCTGCTGAAATGTTTGGTCCCGCCGGGGTTGTGCGCGGTTACGTTCGTGTCCGTAGCCGATTGCCGCTACTTCAGCATTTTCCCTCAACCGAAAAGGTGACCATCGTGCATACCAAGTTCTTTTCCGGAATCGTCGGCGCGGGAATCGTGGCCGTCGCTCTGACGCTGAGCGCCTGCGGCGATTCGGACTCCGAATCCGCACCCACCGCATCGATGTCCATGGCCGCCGGATCGTCGATGTCGTCACCGATGATGTCATCGATGACCGGTACCTTCACCGGCATGGGCGGCAAGAATGTGAGCGGTACGGCCACCGTCGCCGACGGCAAGCTCATGCTGTCGGACTTCCACACCGACGAGGGTCCTGACCTGCACGTGTACCTGACCAACGGCACCGACGAGGCCGCGGTGATGGCAGGCAAGCAGATCAGCGCCATCGACCTGACCAAGATGTCACAGACGTTCTCCCTCGACGGCATCGACGCCGGCATGTACCACAATGTCGTCATCCACTGCGACAAGGCCAAAGTGGTGTTCGGCGCCGCGATGCTGAGCTGATCGCAATGGCTACCGTGACCTCGCCGGTCCTGAACCCGTCGCGGACCGCATCCCGCTGGTACCGGGGTGTGGCCGTCCTGACCGGGGTTGTCGGCCTCACGCTTGGTGTGTTGTGGATCCGGGAGAGCTGGATCAAGTATCACGCCGGGTTCGGTGCCGCCGACATACATCTCGTCGCCGACGGCGCCGCACAGAATTCGAGGGTGCCGGGATTCTTCCAGGAGTTCTGTGCGCACGTCCTCGGGCCGAATGCCGGACTGTTCGGATTGGCCATGCCCGCACTCGAAATGGGGCTCGGCATCGGGTTCGTCACCATAGTCGTAGCGACACTTGCCGATTCACGGTGTTCGACGGCGCTGACCCGCCTCGTGGCCGGTGGTTCGGTGTTCACGCTGATGACATATTGGCTTTCCGATCAGCTGATCTGGGAGTATCCGATCATGGTGCTGCTATCGGCGTTCCTGCTCGCGACTGCGTCGTCGCGCCGGAGGTGATTCCGAAATCCAGGTGCTACTCCTGCGTGGCACCTGGATTCGGGTTTGTGTCGGCCTCTACCTCCGCCTCGCCCGGTGCGGTGCCGGTGTCGAGCAGGATCTTGAAGGCGTCCTCATCGAGGATCGGTACGCCGAGTTGTTCGGCCTTGGCCGCTTTGGAGCCGGGTGAATCCCCCACCACCACATAGTCGGTCTTCTTGGATACTGACGCGGAAGCCTTTCCGCCGCGGGACAGGATGGCCTCCTTGGCGCCGTCGCGAGAGAAGTCCTGTAGTGAACCGGTGACGACGATCGTCTTGCCCTCCAGTGTGCGGGCGATCGTTTCGTCCCGTTTGTCGGCCATGGAAACTCCTGCGGCACGCCACTTTTCGACTATCGTCCGGTGCCAGTCGACGGCGAACCAGTCGACGATGCTCTGCGCGAGGGTCGCGCCGAGTCCGTCTACCTGCGCCAGATCGTCGACGGATGCTTCCTCGATCGCCTGTAGGGAGCCGAAATGCGTTGCCAGGGAACGGGCCGCGGCCGGCCCGACATGGCGGATCGACAGTGCCACCAGCACCCGCCACAGCGGTACGTCTGTGGCCTTGTCCAGGTTGGTGATGAGCCATTTCCCGTTTGCCGACAGTTCCCCTTCCTTGTTGGTGAACAGGGGCACCTTCAGCAGGTCCTGGGCGGTGAGGGAGAACAGGTCGCCCTCGTTGTGAATCACCCCGGCTTCCAGAAGTGCTTGTGCCGCTTTGTAACCGAGCGCTTCGATATCGAAGGAGCCGCGGCCGGCGAGGAAGAACAACCGCTCGCGAAGCTGCGCCGGGCACGCTTCGCTGTTGGGGCAACGGATGTCGGCGTCACCCTCCTTCTCCGGGCGCAGTTCGGCAGCGCATTCGGGGCAGTTCGTCGGCATCACGAACTCGGTTTCGCTGCCGTCCCGCAGGTCGATGACCGGCCCGAGAACCTCGGGGATCACATCGCCGGCCTTGCGGATGGTGACGGTGTCGCCGATCTTGACACCTTTGCGCTTCACCTCGGACTGATTGTGCAGGGTGGCGCGGGCGACGGTCGACCCGGCGACGGGCACCGGTTCGAGTACCGCGTACGGGGTGACCCGGCCGGTGCGGCCGACACCGACTTCGATGCCGAGCAACCTGGTGGTGACCTCCTCGGGAGGGTACTTGTAGGCGATCGCCCAGCGCGGGGCCCGCGAGGTGGCGCCGAGGCGACGCTGAATCCCGAAGTCGTCGACCTTGACGACGATGCCGTCGATCTCGTGCTCGACATCGTGGCGGTGTTCGCCCCAGTAGCTGATCTTGTCCAAGACCTCGGCACCCGAGGTGGCCTTGGCGGTGTGCGTGGACACCGGCAGGCCCCACGCCCCCAGCGCCAGGTATGCATCGTGCAGGGACGCCGGTCGCCAGCCGTCCACTCTGCCGATACCGTGGCAGATCATCCGGAGCCTGCGCCGCGCAGTGACCTGCGGATTCTTCTGCCGCAACGAACCCGCGGCCGAGTTGCGGGGGTTGGCGAACGGAGCCTTGCCGTCCTCGATGAGCGATGCGTTGAGGTTGGCGAAATCTTCGAGCCGGAAGAACACCTCGCCCCGCACCTCCAGCAGCGCGGGGATCGGGTAGTCGCCGGTGGCGCTGAGTTCGGCCGGGACATCCTCGATGGTGCGTGCGTTGAGGGTGACGTCCTCACCTGTGCGGCCATCGCCGCGGGTCACCCCGCGAACCAGGACGCCGTTCTCGTACACAAGACTCAACGCCACACCGTCGATCTTCAGTTCACACAGAAAATCAACCGCCGTACCGGCGTCGGCGTCGACTTTCTGCACCCACCCCGTCATCTCGCCGTAGTCGAAGACATTGTCCAGCGACATCATCCGCTCGAGATGATCGACAGGGGTGAACGCCGTCGAAAATCCCCCACCTACCAGCTTGGTCGGCGAATCAGCCACCGCCAGTTCCGGATAGCGATCCTCCAATTCCTGCAACCGCCGCAGCAGAGCATCGAACTCACCGTCACTGATGATCGGCGAGTCCCGCACGTAGTACCGGAACTGGTGGTCACGGATCTCCTCGGCCAGTTGCGCCCACTGCTCGTGGGTGGCCGTGTCGGCCGGACCCGCGCCGGTCGCGACCGCCTCGATCGAATCGGTATCGTCCGGGATCGTGTTGTCCTCTGCCACGCCGTCGAGGTTAGCCCAGACCGGTGACACCCCCTGCGTGACTCAGCCCTCGTTCTGCGCGAGATTGTCGCGCAAGGTGGTACCGCCGTATTCGCGTCGATGGACATCCCGCTTCCACAGGTGCGGAACGATGTGCTCGGCGAACTGCGGCAGCGACTCCACGAACACCGTGGATCCAGGTAGGCGAACACGGAGTTTCTGGATGAAGTCACCGTACGGTTCGGTGAGTCGAACCTCCACGGTGTGCGGCCGACGGCGATGGCCTCCCCATAGTAGTCGGCGAGAAAGTACTGCGACCGCGGAATACCGCGCTTCTCATCGCCCCTGGCCAGGAAGTTCAGGTTCGCGGCCACCGCAGCGGCGTCGAGTGCTTCACCGTTGGAGAAGGTCACGCCTTCGCGGATGGTCGGTGTGAAGCGAGTACGCGCGGCGTTCTCGGTGAATCCGGTAGCCAGATGAGGGACGAACGAGCCGTCCGCGTCGTCGTAGAAAGGCGCTCTACCACTTGATTCCACACCTGCGCGACATGCCGGGAGCCTGCGAAACCGTTCTGTCCTGGTGACTTGTCGCAGGCAAGTGAGCACAGTCCGGGTGCACTGATCTACGGTATTGCTCTACACGAACGGGACAGTGGTACTGAACTTTTCAGTACCGGTACCGTGCACAAACCCCACCGCTGAGCACCGGTATCGCAACTATTGTGATGCCGCGGCTCAGCGGTGGGGTTTGTGACGAACGAACTATGCGAACTCGGGAATCACCGTGTCCGCGAACAACAGCGCACCGGACTGATCGTAGGCCAGGTCGACGAAGTTGGTGATGGCGTAGGCCAGACCGAGATCACGGACGGCACTGAGCTTTTCGACGATCTGATCAGGGGTGCCGACGAGGTATCCGGAGCGGAACGTCGTGTTGTACCGGTCGGCGGGCTCCCCGGGCACCAGCTTCTCGTAGTGCGCCTGGATCCAGTCGAGTTTGTCGGCCACGTCCGTCTCGGTCTCACCGATCACCACGTTGTAGTTGGAGGAGCGGGTGATCTCGGCGAAGTCGCGGCCGAGGTCCTTGGCGTGCTGTTCGAGGATGGCCGACTTGTGGGCAAAGCCGTCGGGGGTGCCGTCGAAGTTGGTGTACTGGGCGTACTTCGCGGCGATAAGCAGGGTCTTGCGTTCGCCACCACCGGCGATCCACAACGGAATCCCGTTGTCCTGCAACGGCAGCGGCTGCACGATGGCCCCGTCGACCTGGTAGACCTTCCCGTCGAGGGTGGCATTGCCCTCACGCCAGGCCTGGGTGAAGATCTGCACTCCCTCGTCGAGTGCCCGCAGCCGGTCACCCGCGCTCGGGAATCCGTAGCCATAGGCGAGCCATTCGTGTTCGTACCAGCCCGCCCCGATCCCCATTTCGACACGCCCACCGGACACGTGGTCGACGGTGGTGGCGACTTTGGCCAGGTACGCCGGGTTACGGTAGGCGATGCAGGTGCACATCTGGCCGAGCCGGATCCGTTCGGTGGACGCGGCGAACGCCGACATCAGCGTCCACGCCTCGTGTGTCGCCTCCTGCGTCGGCGCGGGCACCGTGTGGAAATGGTCGTACACCCACAGCGACGTCCACGGCCCCGCGTCGGCCTCCTGAGCGAGACGTTTGATCAGCGGCCACTGCTGCGCGGGTTCGATGCCGACGAGATCCAACCGCCAGCCCTGCGGGATGAAGATTCCGAAATCCATGGGCACCAACCTAACCCCCGAACGACCCAATAAGCGCCGACGTACGCCGCCGACGACGCATCGTCAAAGGTGACGGGCACGACAAGGGTATCGACCACCACGCGCAATAGTCGGCGGCCGGCGGCGTGCGCCGGTCAAAGCCCGGGCGTAGATGTACCCAGACGCTCGCGCAGAGTGGCGCCGGTATGGTCGCGGGCGAAGGCGCCACGGTCGATCAGACCCGGCAACACGTGTCGCCGAGGTAGAGCCGGAGACCGGGGAGCACCTTGAGGTGGCCGGGTCGCGGCCGTGTCCGCGCACCGCGCGGCTACCCTTGGGAGCCATGCCACACCCGATCATGTTCGACGACAATGACCCGTATCTGGTGAAGGTCCGCGAGATCGCGCTGGCCCTGCCGAACACCACCGAGGTGATCGCGCACGGGCGACCGACGTTTCGGTGCGGAAAGATGTTCGGCAACTACGGCGGTTCGGTGAAAGGCGTTGTGCGGTACGACCGGTCGTTGTTGTTCATCCCCGACCCGACCGAACGCGAAGCACTCGTCGGCGACGAACGCTTCTACGTTCCCGCATATTTCGGACCCGCGGGCTGGCTCGGCATCGTGTTCGATGACGGTACCGACTGGACGGAGGTGGCCGAATTGCTCGATGCCAGCTACCGGCAGGTGGCCCCGAAGCGGTCGATAGCCGAACTCGACGCGCGCGGATAGCTACGGACTACAGGGCTTCGGGGTCGGCGGACAGCAGTTCTCCGGCCTTGGCCGATGCCTTCAGGGCGGTGGTCGCCCAGGCCGGGTTCGCGCCGGCCAGGCCGCACGCCGGCGTCACCACGACGTTGTCGCGCAGCACCGAACGGTTCAGGCCGATCCGATCCACCAGCCGGGCCAGCGACGTCGCGGCGTGCTCGGCGAGGACCGGAACCCCGGACGCACTCCGGGCCGTCGTCGGTATCACTCCGGCGACCCACGTGTCGCCACGGTCGATGAGGGCACCGGCACCGTCGAGGTCGGCGGCCGATTCACCTGTCCACGAGGTGATATCGCACGAGAGCGCCACACCCGGAAGCCGGGCCGTCAGGTCCCAGCGCGCCGCGCCGCAGTTGTGCAGGATGACGGGCCGTCCGATCGCCTCGACCATCTGCGCCAGCGCGTCGGCGACCTCGATCACCGGGATCGCGGGAATGGTGTCGAATCGGGTCAGCGGCTTCACCGTTCCGTCGATCACCGCACCGATCATCGGTTCATCAAGCTGCACAACGGTATTCGAACCCAGCCTGCGTTCGGTCTCACCGGCGAGCGTCCGGATGCCCTCGGTCGACGAAGCGATCACGTCCGACCAGGCACCCCGGTCCCGCAGAATCTTGTGCCCGTTGGGAAGTTCGGCGGAGGCGGCAAACGTGAACGGGCCGCACACCTGAATCTTGAACGGACGCCCGGTTCCGACGAATCCCGCCGCATCCCAAAGCTCTTCGACGGCATCAAGATCCGCCGACAGGAAATCGGCGGCCCGGCGCGAGACCGCCGATCGCCGCCCGGACAGCCGGTATCCCCAGGTACCGGCATCCATCGGCATATCCACCAGGATCGCGGCCATCCGGCCCACCATGTCCGCGCCCACACCCCGACCGGGCAGTTCGACCAGATGCGCTAAATCCAACTCGCCGTTGACAATCGCGGCGGCCTCACGCGGATCGCTACCGGGCATCGACCCGATACCCGTACCCACCGCGGTGGGAAGAGGGCCCGTCACACCTTCGCCAGGGACGACGTGCCGATGATGCGACCCGAACCGATTACCAGATCACCGGCGTCCTCGTCCGGCAGATACAGGACGGCCGCCTGACCGCGCGCGACACCGGTCAGCGGCTGCGCCAGTTCGATGTCGATGCGGGCCTCGCCATCACGTGTCACGGGGGTGGCCCGGGCGGGTGCGAGACCGCCGTGAGCGCGGACCTGGACCACGCAGTCGACGGGGCCGTCGGGCACCTGACCGGAGGTCCACACGGCGCGCCCGGCCTCGATGGTCCACACCTGCAGGTGTTCGGCCGATCCGACTGTGACGGTACCGGATTCGGGGTCGATGCCGGTGACGTAGCGGGGTTTGCCATCTGCGGCCGGCGCCTCGATACCCAGCCCTTTGCGCTGGCCGATCGTAAAGCCATGCACGCCTTCGTGTTCGGCGAGCCTCTCCCCCGAATCGGCGTCGACGACGGCGCCGGGCCGGATCCCGATCCGGGCGCCGAGGAAAGCGCGGGTGTCGCCGGTGGGGATGAAGCAGATGTCGTGCGAGTCGGGCTTGTCGGCCACCGACAGGCCGCGCCGGGCGGCCTCATCCCGGATCTGCGGCTTGGGCGTGTCGCCGCACGGGAACATCGCCCGGCTCAGCTGTGCGTGATCGAGCACCGCGAGCACATACGACTGATCCTTGTCGTCGTCGACGGCCCGGCGCAGTTCGCCGCCGGAGAGCCGGGCGTAGTGACCGGTTGCCAGTGCGTCGAAGCCCAGCGCGATCGCCTTGTCCGCGAGCGCCGCGAACTTGATCTTCTCGTTGCAGGTCAGGCACGGATTGGGGGTCTGGCCCTCGGCGTAGGCATCGACGAACTCGTCGATCACGTCTTCCTTGAAGCGGTCGGCGAAATCCCACACGTAGAACGGGATGCCGAGCACGTCTGCGGCACGCCGGGCGTCGTCGGCGTCCTCCCGCGAGCAGCACCCGCGTGACCCGGTGCGCAGTGCACCAGGGGCCGTCGACAACGCCAGGTGCACACCGACCACGTCGTGACCTGCGTCGACGGCACGTGCGGCGGCCACCGCCGAATCGACACCACCGCTCATCGCCGCGAGAACTCTCATGACCGGACACCTCCACGAACAGAAACCAACCCGGCGGTGCGCGCCCGGTCCACGACGTCGCCGATCACCTGTGCCACCGCGTCGACATCGGCGTCGGTGGTGGTCGCGCCGAGCGAGAACCGCAGCGACCCGCGGGCGTGCGCCATGTCGAAACCCATCGCCAGGAGCACGTGGCTGGCGCGGGCCACCCCGGCGGTGCAGGCCGAACCGGTGGAGCATTCGATGCCGTTGGCGTCGAGCAGCATCAGCAGCGAGTCACCCTCGCAGTCACCGAATGTCACGTGCGCGTTGCCCGGCAGTCGCAGGGCGCCGACGGGCCCGTTCACGCTTGCCCCGGGAACGTCGAGCAAAGCGTCGAGAAGCCGGTCGCGCAGCCGGGTGATGCGCGTGGTCGCCGATTCCATCGACTCGGTGCTGATCCGCAGCGCGGTGGCCATGCCGACCGCGCCCGCCACGTCCTGGGTTCCCGACCTGATGTCGCGTTCGTGGCCGCCGCCGTGCAGCAGCGGTACGCACGCGACGTCGCGACGCAGTAGCAACGCACCAGTGCCCTGGGGTCCGCCGAACTTGTGTGCGGCCAGGCTCAGAGCAGACAACCCGGATGCTGCGAAGTCGACGGCGACGTGCCCGACGGCCTGGATGGCATCCGAATGCACCGGCACCCCGAACTCGACGCCCAGAGCGGCAAGCTCGGTGATCGGCTGGATCGCCCCGACCTCGTTGTTGGCCCACATGACGGAGACGAGCGCTGTCGAGGCCGCGTGCGCGGCCAGTTCGGCGCGCAGGTCGTCGGGTGAGACGACGCCGGTGACGTCCACCGGGAGAACCACCAACTCGGCACCCTCGTTGTCGGCGAGCCACTGCGCCGGATCGAGAATGGCGTGGTGCTCCACCGCGGACACGACGATCCGGGTCCGCGCCGCATTCTCCGCTCGTCGCGCCCGGTAGATGCCCTTGATCGCGAGATTGTCAGCCTCGGTTCCGCCGCCGGTGAAGATGACCTCCGACGGCCGCGCCCCCAGCGCCGCGGCGATGGATTCACGGGATTCCTCCAGCCGACGGCGCGCCCTGCGCCCGGAACCGTGCAACGACGACGCGTTGCCGGGGTGGGCGTAGACGGCAGTCATCGCCTCGACAGCTTCGGGGAGCATCACAGTTGATGCGGCGTGATCGAGGTAGACGGGGGGCCGGGCCGGTGTGGACATATCGCTGCCAAGGATAAACGTGCGGGCAGCCCCGGCAAATTCCCGCGCGATCCGGCGCGCGCGGACGCCGTCGGTGGACGGCGCCCGCTCGCTCCCCGGCTCACCGCACGACCTGGCCCGTATGCAGGACCCCGCGCGGGTCGAGCCGGGCGGCGAGCGCCGCGAGCCAGGCGTAGGTGTCCTCGTCGTAGCATCGCCGGATCATGTCCGGGTCACCGGAAGGCGTGAAGTTGGGCAGGGAGGTGCCGGTGCTCCACGGCCCCACCGCCGCCAGCAGTTCGGCCACGGCAGCGGGCACCAGGTCGGCGATCGGCGGGGCGAGGACACCGACTGCGAACAGCTGAAACGCGGAGTCACGGTGGCAGAGGGCACTACGCACGGCCTGCTCGTCGGTGAGCGCACCCCCGAACTGACGGACTTCGACGATGGCCAGCGGTGACGATGACTGCGGTCCGGCGGCCGAGACGATCGCGTCGATCGTTCCGTCGGTGAAGTCCCGCAGCAGGGTGCTCGCCTCGAGTGCGGGCATCGGGACCGTCGGATCGGCATGCACGGCGGCGACCGCGGCGTACGGAATCGTGGCTACGCCGTCGAGCAGGGGTGTCGCCACCGCCCGCATCGGTGCCAGCATCCCGGCCGCGGTGTCGGCGTCGGAGGCAGTGGCGAACCGCACCGCCAGGGTGAGTCTGCCGGCCAGCACCGGCGGGACGCCCGGCATCTCCGGCAAGCGCATCAACGCGGCCGAGGTGCTTGCCTCCCGCGGCAGATCCGCGGCCCAGTCGCGCCACGCCCGGAGCAGGCCGGCAGCATCGGCACCGTCGAAATAGATTGCACCACCGTAGATCTTGGGGATCGGAAGCAACTCGATGACCACCTCGGTGATGATCCCGAGCGAGGCCTTGCCGCCGCGCAGTCCCCAGAACAGTTCAGGATTGACCTGTGCCGTGGCCTCCCGCACGGTGCCGTCACCGGTGACGACCCGCACCGAACGCACGTAGTCCACGGTCGCGCCATGGGACCGCACGAGCGGCCCGACACCACCGCCGGAGAGAAGCCCGACGACGCCGACCGTGGTCGACGAGCCGCACACAAGGGCCAGCCCGTGGGGTGCCGCCGCGTCGAGAACGGTCTGCACACGCACGCCGGCGCCGATGCGTACGGTCCTCGCCGCCGGGTCGACCTCGCAGGTGTCCAGGGCCGCGGTGCGTACCAGGATGGTGTCGGGACCGACCTCGACGCCGCCGTGCCCGGTCGCGAACACCGCCACACGCAGGCCGGAGGTGCCGGCGAACCGGATCACGGCGGCGATGTCATCGGCATCGGCGACGTCGACGACCGCATACGGCGTGCGGGTGACGGCGAGGTTGAAACCCGCTGTGGCATAACCGGCGTCGTCGGGTCCGTGGACCGCGCCGCGGACGAGTGCCCGCAATGAGGTCAGGTCGAGTTCAGTAACGATGGGGCTGATAGTCATGTCGATCTCCTTCGTGAGGTCTGTTCGGTTACTGACAACCAGAGTCGGAGAGGGCGCTTGCAGGCCTCTTGGAACGGACTTGGACGGCGGCCGGGCGCCACTTGCGGGCGCCACAAGTCTGGGGCCGGGGGCTTCCCCGGACAAGCGTACGCACTACCTGCAAAAGACGGATGCGCAGCATCGTCGGCAGGTAGTGACACGCAGGATCCGGCGATTCACGCAAAGGGAACCTACCGGCGTATGCCCTTAGAATGTCCCCGTGATGGCAAGTGCGAGCGCGGATTCGGGTATCCGCTCATATGCGGTACTCGGTGACCTGCAGGTGCGGCGCGGGGACATCGCCGTCGATCTCGGTTCACCCAAGCAACGCGCCGTGCTCGCCGCACTGATCCTGGCGCGCGGCGCGGTCGTCTCCGTCGATCGATTGATCGACACAGTGTGGCCGGTCGAGGCACCGGCGGCGGCCACGACCAGCCTGCAGGCCTACATCTCCAACCTGCGCCGGGCGCTGCGGGCAGGCGCGTCGGGCCCCTCACCCATCGAGCGGGTCGGCACCGGGTACCGGCTTGTCGTCGGCGACGATCAGGTCGACGTCGCCGATTTCGTGCGGCTCGCCGGTTCCGCTCGCGTGGCCCGCGACGACGGCGACTGGTCCCGCGCACTCGCCGAGTCATCGGCGGCGCTGGCTCTGTGGCGCGGCGATCTGGCCGGCGGAGAATTGGGCGAGGCGAGCTGGCTGGTGGCCGAGGCTGCCGCACTGGCCGAGACCCGGAACGCCGTGGACGACATCCATATCAGTGCACTGCTGGCCGGCGGCGATGTTGCGGGCGCCTTGAGCGAGGTCGCCGCGCTGCGTATCCGCGACCCGCTGCACGAACGTACGGTGTGGCTGCAGATGGTGGCGCTCTATCGCGCGGGCCGTGGCACCGAGGCACTCACGGCGTACACCGACCACGCCACGATGCTCGACGCCGAACTCGGCCTCGACCCCGGTACTGAACTGGTCTCGCTGCAAGGTGCGATCCTCCGGCACGATCCGGTGATCGCGGCCTGGCCACGGCCGCCGCACTGGACGGGATCGGTGGAGGTCAGTGCACCGGCCGCCGAGACCATCCCCGCGCGGCCGGCCGATCCCGTGCCCCCGGCCGAAGCGCGGTTCGTCGGCAGGACGCCGGAGTTGCGGCGACTGCGTGACGTGGTGTCGACGGCCTCACCCGACCCGCGGTGGGTGCTCCTGACCGGGCCGCCAGGGATCGGCAAGACCGCACTCGCCGAGGAAACGGTGACGCTGGCCACCACCGCCCACCCCGATGCGACGGTGGTGTGGGTACGCTGCCCCGACACCGAGGGCGTCCCCGCGTGGTGGCCCCTGCGGCAGGCGTGCCGGGCGCTCGGCGCCGACCCCGCCCAGGTGTTGTCGGTGCCCGCCGGTTCGGACGCCGATACCGCCCGGTTCGCCGTCTACGACCGGGTACAAACAATGCTCGAGCGCGCCGCGCAGACGGCACCGCTCATCTTCGTCGTCGACGATCTGCAGTGGGCGGATCCGATGTCGCTCGGGTTGTTCACCTATCTGATGTCGGTGCTGCGCGGTGGCCGGATCATCGTCGTGGCCACCGCTCGCGACGGTGAGGGCGGGCCCGAGGTCCAGCGGTTCCGCGCTGGCGCCAATCGCTCGGGGGCCACGGTGGTCTCGGTGCCACGCCTGTCGCGTGACGAGGTCGCCGACCTGGTGCTGGTCGTCTCGCAGGAGGAGATGGCCCCGGCCGACGTCGATCTGCTCACCCGGCGAACAGGCGGAAACCCGTTGTTCGTCACGGAGTTCGCCCGGCTCACCCATCACGCGCGGGACGACGAGCAGATCCCGGAGGCGATCCGCTCGATTCTGGACCGACGTCTGAACTCCCTGGACCCGGCGGTGCTGGAGGTGATCGGTTACGCCGCGGCGATCGGTGAGGATATCGACGTACCACTGCTGATCGCGGTCACCGGCCGCGATCCCGACGACATCGCGGACTGTCTCGACGAGGCCGTCGACGAACACATCCTGGTGACCCGACCCCAGCACGATCTGTTCGGTGCCCCACTCCCCGCGAATACCACCCGGTTCGCACACTCGCTGCTGCGCGAAGGTGCGCTCGGCATGATCAGGCCGCTGCGCCGGGCACGGATCCATCTGCGGATCGCCGGGGTGCTGGGCGAGATCGGTGGCAGCGACTCTCGCGCGGTGCGCGCCGCCCACCTCGTCGACGCACTGCCGGTCGCCGATGCCCGCGAGGTGGTGGCCGCCTGCCGGGCCGCCGCCGTGGATGCCACGGCCGCATGGGATTCGGAGAAGGCCGCGTACTGGCTCGATGCCGCGCTGCGTATCTACGAGTCGGCGCCACGGATCAATCAGGATGTCACCGAACGCGACGACCTGTTGATGGGTCTGCTCACCGCACAGACCCGCGCCGGTCAGGTTCAGCAGGCGCTGGCCGTCGTCGAGGTGCGGCTCGACGAGGCGATCGCCGCCGGTGCGCCCGACACCCTGGGCAGGCTGGCGGGAATCCTGCTGCGGGCGGGCGGTTCCTGGCCCTGGGTCGGCCCCAACGTTGACAACGAACACCTCTGCACCACAATGGAATCCGCGCTGGATGCAGTCGCCGGGAACGGCCCGGCGGAGGCCCGGGTCCTTAGCGCTCTGGCCGTCGGATATTGCTATCACCACGATGCATCGGTACCCGCCGGACTGCTCGATCGCGCCGACGCCGTTGCTGCCGAACTCGGCGACGACGCCGTCCTCGTCGACGTGCTGATGGCCCGCCTGATCACCTATTCCGGTGTGGCACAGTATGCCCCGGAATCGATCGAACTCGCCGCCCGAATCCGGCACGTCCGCAGTCTCAGTCACCCGCGTAGTAGTGGGACCGACTATGCCGCAACAGATGTCGATGATGTCATCGTCGATACGGTGCTCACCATGTCGACGATGATGCTCGGCGACGTCGCTGAGACCGAACGTCTGGTACGCCGCGGAATCGTCGGCAGCGAACGCTACCGGCTCCCGATCCTGCGAGCCCAGTTGCGCTGGATGGAGGCATCTCTGGCGGTGTGGCACGGCGATTTCGAAGTGGCGATGCGGCACTTCCGCACCGCGGTCAAGGTGCACCAGATGACCGAACTGTATGTGGCCGGCAGCGACACCGTCGCGATGATCGGCATGGCAACCGAACGCCACATGCTCGACAGCATCATCGAATCCGACGATTTTCCCGCGAGCGGGCAATCGACACTGGATTGGGCCAGGTCGATGGCCGATCAGTTCTCCGACAATCAGATCACCGTGCTGCTCGCCGCGGGCGTCGCCATGGTCGCCCGATCCGAAGGTGATCACGACCTCGCCGAACGGATGGTCGCCATCTGGCTCACCGACGACCGGCCGATGGTGTGGACCTCGCTGTGTCAGGCGGTGTTGCTGGCGCATGTCGTGGCGGATCTCGAATTGATAAGCTACGCACAGTATTTCATCGACTACCTCGCCCCGTACAGTACCGGGATCGGCGCCCTCGGCCAGATCGGATGCGTCGGGCCGGTCGGCCTGTCACTGGCCAAGCTGCACTATCTGCTCGGCGACGACGAAGCCGGCGACACGGCATTGCGCGATGCCACCGATGTCGCGGTCCGCGGCGCCGGCCGGCCGTCCCTGCTGCGCTGCCGACTGCTCGCCGCCACACGCCAACCGCCCTCCCCACAACGAGATCGGGAGATCGCCGACATCGAGACCGAGGCGAGCAACCTCGGGCTGCTCGATGTCGTCAAGGCGACCGGTGCACTGCGGTCCCGATGAGCCGTTCGCACCGCAGGGCCAGCTCTCTGCGATCGGTGCCCGGCGCTTGGCTCTCGTGCACGGTGATCCGGACTGTCAGTCCACGGGTGCGCACCACCCGGAGCAGGGTGTCCCACGGCGCGTCGTCACCGATGAACGCCGCCGCGGCACAGGTGCCCGCCGCGGTGGTGAACGTCAGACCGACAGGTAGAACCGGCGCGTCGGCGTCGATGGCGGCCTGAAAGAATGCCGGGGCGAAGGTTCCGGCGCTCATACCGCACCGGGTGGTGCCTTCGGGAAACACCGCGACCGACCTGTCGCGGGCAAGCCGCGCGGCCACGACCCCTACCGTTGTAGGCAACTGTCGCAACGAGTTCCGCTGAACCTTGATCGTCCTGAAGATCACGGCCGGCACCGCGGCGCCCGGAATGTCCGCGATCTCGGCCTTGGCGACGAACCGGGCCGGGCATACCCCGGCGATCGCCGCGATGTCCAGATACGAGATGTGATTGGCCACAACGAGTCCGTCGAACCGGCCGGGGACCGCCCGGCGATCGTCGACGACCACCGTCAATCCGAGCGCCACCAGCAGCTGCCGCGACAGACCGGACACAAACCGGCGCCGTCCCGATCTCGGAAACACCACCAGCAATGGCCAGGTCCATACCGCTGCGGCGACGACTGCCGCCGCCCGAGCCACCCGGCCCGCGGCCCGGGCAGCCGACACGGTGTCCCGATGTTCGGCAAGACATCCGTCACCGCACGGGCTCAGCGGAAACCACGGGTGCAGGCCGGTATACGGTGCGGCGTGCACCTTGCGCGCCATGCCCGACGCCGTGGGAGCCGGCTCTGCGAACCGTACAAGGCGCAGTTCGGTCCCCCGGTCGACCGGGATCGGGGCTAGCATTTGCGCGACTGAACCGCGTGCGGCCATTCAGCGTCCCGCCACCGCGAGTCGCTGGACGGTGGCGGTGAGCCGGTCGAGGTAGCGCCGGGTGGCACCCTCACGGTCGATGACGGTCAGGAAGTCGCCGACGTCGAAGGCATCGTCCACGGCCGGTTCACCGCACACCTTGGCACCCAGACGCAGGTAGCCACGCAGCAGTGGCGGCAGCGCGGTCCCGGGATGCGCCGCGATGGCATCGAGCGCGACTCCGTCGACGTGTGGCGACGTCAGCGGACGCACCTGCCACGGGGACCTGTACTTGATGAGGAGTTGGTCGCGCACCGACCGCAGTTCCGCCCCGCGCTGTGCGGCCGGATCGGCACGCAGCGGAACGGAGACCGATCCCATCACGTAACGCACGCCGGTCATGTCCAGGTAGCGCAGCACCGACGCCCACGTGAGCGCGGTCACCGATCCGCTGCGGTGCGCCGCGGCCACGCACGCCCGGCCCATCTCGACGGTCTGCGTGGCGATTGTTCCCAGCCCCGTCACGTCGAACTCGGTGGCCGAGTACCAGCCGCCGGCGACGATGGCCCGGGCCGGTGGCAGCAGACGGGCACAGCCGATCACGCCGTCCTCGTCGTGCCGGACGATCAGATGCTGGGCGAAGTCATCGAAACGGTCTGCGTCGCGGCCACTCTCGTGGTCGCCGATGCGATCGGAGAAGCCCGGCTCGGAGTTGAACACCTGGTAGCGCAGCCGCTGTGCGTCGGCGATGTCGTCCGGATGCTCCGACAGCAGCACCCGCAGCGGGCCCGCGGACAGCAGTTCGATTCGTGTGGGCGAGAACAACGATCCGTCGATCACTTGGGTCATGAACCGAATACAACCCTGCCGGAACGACTTTCGGGCGACGAGAACCTGTCACGGCGGTGCGGACACGGTGAACGTGTCCGGGCGCGGAATGTACTGACGGTGAACGCCGCCGACAATCGAGTAGGAGGGCCGGGTTTCCCGGCCCTCCTCTCACACCACCGGACGTGC
>NZ_CALLZT010000031.1:0-6104 GCF_937858515.1 uncultured Gordonia sp.
AAGCAGATCGCCGAGAACGGCGGCGGACGTGCGCTGATCTCCATCTGCGCCGCCGGCGGCCAGGGTGTCACCGCCATCATCGAGGGGTAGTTCTCCGCCCAGGAATAAGGTAGCCCCGATCAATCTGCCGGGTCGGGGGTCTGGCAGCTGATCGGGGCTACCACCCATTTGTACGCTACTTCTCCGCGCAATTCACCTCTCCCCGCAAAAAACTGTCCGCATCTTCTTGCCGAAGTCAACACGACCGAACAGTCTGAGCGCGGTCGCCTGCAACGGTGGCCCCGGCCCGCGGCACGTTAAGGTGGGTGGAGTGAGCAAACGGTCGTCGGTGCGGGTCTGGGTGTGTGCCGTACTCGGAATCCTGTTCCTCGGCATGCTTATCGTGGGAATCGATTTGCTTCTCACACATGGCAAGACGGCTCGCGGGGCCACCGTCGCCGGGCTGGATGCGGGCAATCTGACGCCGACTCAGTCCAGCGAGGTGCTCGATCAGCTGGCAGCCAGGGCTGCTAAGCCTGTGATACTTGTCACGCCGAAGGGTGAGACGAGGATCGATCCGAAGGAACTCGGCCTCAGCTTCGATGCCGCGGCGACGCTGGAGCGGCTTCGTCAACAGCCGATCGATCCATTCCGCCGCATCGGCGGTCTGCTGGGCAGCGAGACCCACATCGACCCGGTGATCACGGTCAACCGCAGGACTCTCGGCGCCACTCTCGACGCCCGTCGCAAGCAACTGGAGTTGTCGGCCGTCGAGGGCGGGGTGCGCTTCGATCAAGGCAAGCCGGTGGCTGACATGCCGACGGCCGGACAGCGTATCGCCCGCGGTGGCCTGCCGCAGGTATTGCGTGAGAGCTGGTTGCGTGAGCGGCCGATCACGATGCCGACCGAGGAGTTCTCGCCGACGGTGTCGGCGGAGACGGTGCGGATCACCCACGACGGGCCGGCGACCACGGCGATGGCCGGGCCGATCGTGCTGAACGGCCGGGACGGCGCGAAGCCGTCGATCAGTCCGGCCGAACTGGGTGAGGTACTCGAGTTCGTGGCAGACGGCAGGGGCGGATTGTCGCCGAAGCTCGATCACAAGGCCGCGGTCAGGTCTTTCAGCCCGGCTCTGGCGAGCACGGTGCGTGAGCCCGTCGAAGCAACGTTCACTCTGTCGGGCGGTCGGCCGGAGGTGGTGGCGTCCAAGGACGGTGCCCGCATCGACTGGACCAAGACGCTCGCCGCGATCCAGAAGACGGCGCTCACCTCCGATCAGGGTTCACAGCGCACCGTTGACGTCGTCTACGACGTGGTCAAACCCAAGCTGTCGACATCGAAAGCAGCGGGTCTCGGCGTCGACGAGGTGGTCAGCGAGTTCACCACCGGCGGATTCGCCGAGGCGTCGGGGGAGAACATCCGGCTGGTGGCGCAAGCCGTCGACGGTGCGGTGGTATTGCCCGGCGAGTCGTTCTCGCTGAACGGGTATACCGGCACCCGCGGTTCGGCGCAGGGCTATGTGACCTCGACGATCATCGATCACGGGCACACGTCGAAGGCGGTGGGCGGTGGCATCTCCCAGTTCGCGACGACGCTGTACAACGCGGCGTACTTCGCAGGCCTGGAGGATATGGATCACACCGAGCACTCGTACTACATCTCGCGGTACCCGGAAGCACGGGAGGCGACGGTGTTCGACGGCGCGATCGATCTGGTGTTCCGCAACAACTCCGATCACGGCATCGTCATCGACACCGAGTGGTCGCCGAGCGCGATCACCGTCCGCCTGTGGGGCACCAAAACGGTTGAGGTGCAGTCGATCACCGGAAGCCGGTCGCTGTACACCGACCCGGAGAAGGTCACCTTGCCCGCCGGCGACGACTGCGTGCCGAGCAATGGTTCGAAGGGGTTCACCACCTCCGACACCCGCGTGATCACCGACGCGAAGACCGGTGCCGAGATCAGCAGGCGCACCCGGACCGTGAAATACGATCCGGAGCCGAACGTGGTCTGCCAGTAGGCAGGCCACGAGTCCCGGCGCCGGGGGTGATCGACGCAGAGCGGACGCTCAATTGGTGAGCATTCCCCCGTCGACGGGCAGTGTGATCCCGGTGATGTAGCTGCTGGCGTCGGAGGCCAGGAAGATGAGCGCGGGGTTGAGTTCGCCCTCGTTGCCGAGCCGGCCGAACAGCGTGCGCGGGATGACGAACGTCTGCATGTAGCCCCCCTCGATCAGCTCGGAGGTCATCTCGGAGGCGAAGTATCCGGGGGCGATGGCGTTGACGCGGATGCCCTTGCGACCCGACCACTGCTGTGCCAGGTCGCGGGTGAGTCCGATAACGCCTGCCTTGCTGGCGCTGTACCCGGCCTGCGGCATCAGCACCGACGTCAGGCCCAGGATGCTGGCGATATTAACGATCGAACCGCCGTTCTTCATGGCCCGCGCACACGCCTGGGCCATGTAGAAGGTGCCGTTGAGGTTGGTCTGGATCACCCGGTCGAACTCCTCGGGTGTCTCCCGCGTGGCCGGCGCGGAGTCGGCGATACCGGCGTTGTTGACGAGGATGTCCAGGCGGCCGAAGTGCTCGATGGCGGCGGCCGCGACGGCCGCGCACGCGGCGGGATCGGAGACGTCGCAGGCTACGGTGACCGCCCGCCTGCCCTTGCTTTCCACCATCTTCTTGGTGTCTTCGAGTTTCTCGACGCGGCGGGCTGCGAGCACCACGTCGGCACCCGCGTCGGCGAGTGCTCCCGCGAAGGACACGCCGAGGCCGCTCGACGCGCCGGTCACCACCGCCACCTTGCCGTCGAGCCGGAACAGATCGAGCACTGCCGACATGATGATCTCCTTTGCATCTGACGAGCTGTGTACCCCCGAGCATAGAAACCGTATCGGATGGCGTCGGCGGAATCGGCGTTCCGGCCCGAAGTTCCCGACCGTGCGCTCGGTCGCCCTTTCGCCCACCGTCGTCGGCAGGGTCGGCGGTGCCTCGTATTTCACCAGGTCAACAGTGACGAAAGGGCAACAGTAAGGGGTACGTGTTCCATCTCATAGAAACACCCGCTAACCTACGGATCGTGGATATCAATGGAGCAAGTGCAATCGTCACCGGCGGTGCGTCGGGTATTGGTGCCGCCTCGGCACGCGCCCTGGCCGCCAAGGGTGTCAAGGTCGTCGTCGCCGATATGAACGCCGAGAAGGGTGAGGAGATCGCCAAGGAGATCGACGGCGTCTTCGTCAGCGTCGACGTCACCGACTCGGAGCAGATCAAGGCGGCCATCGCCAAGGCCGAAGAGATCGGCACCTTCCGCATCCTGGTGAACTCGGCCGGCATCGGCTGGGCGCAGCGGACCATCGGCAAGGACGGCAACTTCGACTCGGCGCACAACCTGGACTTCTTCAAGAAGGTCATCAACGTCAACGTCTTCGGCACGTTCGACTTCGTCCGGCTCGGCGCCACCGCGATCAGTCGTACCGAACCCCTCGCCGACGGCGAGCGCGGCGCGATCGTCAACATCTCCAGCGTCGCCGGCGTCGAGGGCCAGATCGGCCAGGTGTCGTACTCGGCGTCCAAGGGTGCCATCAACGGCATGACCGTGCCGATCGCGCGCGACCTGTCGGCCGCCGGTATCCGCCTGAACACGATCATGCCGGGCCTGATCGACACCCCGATCTACGGACCGGAGGAGCACTCCAAGGAGTTCAAGGCCAACCTCGGCAAGAACGTCCTGTTCCCGCGCCGCCTCGGTGTCCCCGCCGAACTGGCGTCGATGGTGGTCGAGCTCGTCGTCAACTCGTACATGAACGCCGAGATCGTCCGCGTCGACGGCGGCATCCGGATGCCACCCAAGTAGCCGTTCTCACTCAGGTATTCGTCCCGGGTATTCGTCCCGCCGACCGGCGTCCGCCCCGGTCGGCGGGACGAATCATTTCAGGGATCGGGGACGCCCGGCCCGGAGGGCGATGTGGCGGACAACGACGTGGTGGCCGGGGTGTGGCGCTCGGTGGTGTCGTTGTCATTGCCGCGCAGACCCGCGATCAACGCCACCACGATCACGGTGACGACGGCGAGCGCGCCGATCAGGGCCGTCATTCGCCGACGGGCATACACCTCGGGTGGCAGGACCGCGGCCCTGGGCGCGAGGGTCTGTACCGGGGCGGTCGGGATATCGACGGTTCTGCGCAGGCCACCGGCGAAGTCTTGAGCATCCGGACCGTCCGTGATCGCGGCGAAAGGCCGACGATCGAGTGCGCTGTGGTGGTAGGCGGGTGGAACACCTGTGCCGCTCGCGCTGTGCTCGGGGGACGGGACTCCGCGTGGCAGCGGTGGAGCGAGTGACCGCGAGTGCAACGCTCTGGTGAGTGCGCGGGCAAAGCTCTGGCAGTCGGGGTAGCGATGGGCGGGTTCCTTCGCGAGCGCGGTCGCGAAGACGGGGTCGAGGGCCGAAAGCTCGGGCATCGCCGAACTGATCGGCGGTGCCTTCTCGTTGACCACCGCCAAGGCGAGTGCCGGCATCGACTTGCCGGCGAAGGGGGTGTGCCCGGTGATCAGCCGGTAGACGGTCGCGGCCAGTGAATACTGGTCGGCGCGGCCTGTCGCCGAATGCCCGCGGATGATTTCCGGCGCGGTGTAGGCGATCGTTCCCATGAATTCGGCGGTCGAGGTCGTCGGTGTGGTCGCGGTGGTGATCGACGCGGTACCGAAATCGAGGATGACGACACGGTCGATCGCGCCGAACAGATCGTCGCGGGTGACCATGATGTTGGCCGGTTTGATGTCGCGGTGGACGATTCTGTGCTGGTGGGCGTGGTCGAGTCCCTCGGCGATCCGGGCGCTGATGACGGCGATCTCATTGATCGTCGGGGCTTCTTCGTCGAGGCTGATGCCGTCGATGAAGTCCATTGTGCACCAAGGTATTTTGCCATCGATCCCGTACTCGTGGACGGCGATGACGCTGGGGTGGCGAAGAGCCGCGACGGCACCGGTCACCGAGAGGAAACGCTCATCGAAGTCGGCATCGTCGACCCGTGCATCGTCGTCGACCAGCTTGAGGGCGACACGGACATGCTGGTACGGGTGATCGGCCAGATATACCTGACCCATTCCGCCGACGCCGAGCGCGGAAACGATGGTGTACCCCGCGAAGTCTGAACCGGGTGGCAGCACGGGTCACGTCCTCTCCGCAGACTTGTCATCCACCGTCGCATCGCGGTGTTCTCACTGGCGAACCAAGTAGTGAAGCTAGCAAATATGGTCCGTCTGTGTGACGCCTGGCACGGCAGGGTCACACTCCGGAAGCATAGTCCCGGGTACGTCCTCGGCTTATCTGTAGCGCCGAATGCGCCCAATCCGTCCGTGTTGCGGGCTGTAGTGGGGAATTGTTCTGGCGAAGCGCGTGGATGTTCGTCCGATCGGTCTATTTTGATCTGCGACACCGGCCCGGGCGTGTCGCGGTTGCCGCACCTGAACATCGACTCCAGGTGTGCCGACGACAGACCCCGGGATGCTGGAGTGCGTCCCGGGGTCTGTGCGGTACTTCTGTGTCGGAAGGGCTCTTCTGTCTTAGAAGGCGGCTTCGTCGAGCTCCATGATGTCACCGTCGACGTTTTCGACGGTGACGCGGACGGAGGTGAGCAGCGGCAGCATGTTCTTGGCGAAGAACGATGCGACGGCCACCTTGCCCTCGTAGAACGACTTGTCCTCGCCGGTGACACCCTCGTCGAGCTTGGCGATGGCGATCTCGGCCTGGCGCAGCAGCAGCCAGCCGATGAGCAGGTCGCCGACGGCCATCAGGTAGCGCACCGAGCCCAGGCCCACCTTGTAGAGCTGTGTGGAGTCTTCCTGCGCCGACATCAGGGTCGCGGTGAGCGATGCGGTCATCGCCTGCACGTCTTCCATGGCGGTCTTGAGCAGTGCCCGCTCGGCCTTGAGTCGGCCGTTACCGGCTTCGGTGTCGATGAACTGCTGGATCTGGCCGGCGACGTGGGCGAAGGCCTGGCCGCGGTCGCGGACGATCTTGCGGAAGAAGAAGTCCTGCGCCTGGATGGCGGTGGTGCCTTCGTACAGCGAGTCGATCTTGGCGTCGCGGATGTACTGCTCGATCGGGTAGTCCTGCAGGAAGCC
>NZ_CALLZT010000032.1:0-11890 GCF_937858515.1 uncultured Gordonia sp.
CGGGCGATCGCGATGACGGTGGTGCCCTCGTCGATGTTCATCAGGCGCACCCCCTTGGTCTGCCGGCCCGCCTTGCGTACCTGCTTGGCGGCCGTACGGATCACGCCGCCACCGGAGGTGATCGCGTACAGCTCGGTGTCGAGGTCGACGATCAGCGCGCCGATCAACTCACCCCGGCGCCGATCATGGGCGATCGTCAGCACACCCTTGCCGCCACGTCCCTGTACCGGATAGTCGTCCATCGCGGTGCGCTTGGCGTAGCCGCCGGAGGTGGCCACCAGCAGGAAGGTGTCCTCCTGCACGACGTTGAGCGAGAGCAGCGAGTCATCGTCGTTGAACCGCATACCCTGCACACCGGAGGTCTGCCGACCCATCGGGCGCAGCGTCTCGTCGTCGGCGTTGAACCGGATCGACTGCCCCTTCGACGACACCAGCAGCAGGTCGTCCGACGCACTGCACAGTTGCGCACCGACCAGCTCGTCCTCGCCACGCAGGTTGATCGCGGCGATACCACCGGACCGGTTGGAGTCGAAGTCGGTGAGCTTGGACTTCTTCACCAAACCGTTGCGGGTGGCCAACACCAGATACGGCGCGTCGTCGTAACCCTTGATCTGGATGACCTGGGCGATCCGCTCCTCCGGCTGGAAGGCGAGCAGGTTGGCCACATGCTGGCCGCGCGCGGTGCGGTTGGCCTCGGGGAGCTCGTACGCCTTGGCCCGGTACACGCGGCCCTTGGTGGTGAAGAACAGGATCCAGTCATGCGTGGAGCACACGAAGAAGTGTGCGACGATGTCGTCCTGCTTGAGTCCGGCCCCCTGCACGCCCTTGCCGCCGCGCCGCTGGCTGCGGTACAGGTCGGTCTTGGTGCGCTTGGCGTACCCGGTCTCGGTGATGGTCACCACCACGTCCTCACGGGCGATCAGATCCTCGTCGGTGACGTCGCCGTCGGCGGGGATGATCTGCGTGCGCCGTTCGTCACCGAACTTCTCAACGACGGCCTTCAGTTCGTCACGCACGATGGCGCGCTGGCGTTCCGGCTTGGCCAGAATGTCCTGCAGGTCGGCGATCTCGCGTTCGATCTCGGCGAGTTCGTCGATGATCTTCTGGCGCTCGAGCGCCGACAGCCGGCGCAACTGCATCGCCAGGATCGCATCGGCCTGGATCTCGTCGATGTCGAGCAGATCCATCAGGCCGCGGCGGGCCTCGTCGGTGTTGGCCGACGCCCGGATCAGTGCGATCACTTCATCAAGGGCGTCAAGGGCTTTCACCAGACCACGCAGGATGTGGGCACGTTCCTCGGCCTTGCGCAACCGGTATCGGGTGCGGCGCACGATCACGTCGATCTGATGGGCGACGTAGTAGCGGATCATCTGATCCAGGCGCAGGGTGCGCGGCACGCCGTCGACGATGGACAGCATGTTGGCACCGAAGCTGGTCTGCAACTGCGAATGCTTGTAAAGATTGTTGAGGACGACCTTGGCGACGGCGTCGCGGCGCAGCGTGATCACGATCCGCATACCCACGCGGTCCGACGACTGATCCTCGATCTTGCTGATGCCCTTGAGTTTTCCCTCACGGACCTGTTCGGCGATCGACAGGATCAGGTTGTCGGGATTGACCTGATACGGCAGTTCGGTGACCACCAGGGTGGTGGTGCCCTTGTTCTCCTCGATCGCCACGACGCTGCGCATCCGGATCGAACCGCGGCCGGTGGTGTAGGCATCCTTGATGCCCTGGCTGCCGACGATCAGGCCGTGCGTCGGGAAATCCGGTCCCTTCACACATTCCATACACGCCGCGAGGGTGGTCTCGTCGTCGGCGTCGGGATGCTCGAGAGCCCAGAACACCGCGTCCGCAACCTCATTGAGATTGTGCGGCGGGATGTTGGTGGCCATACCGACGGCGATACCGCCCGAACCGTTGATCAGCAGATTGGGTACTCGCGCCGGCAGGACCGTCGGTTCCTGGGTCTTGCCGTCGTAGTTGGGGATGAAATCGACTGTCTCCTCGTCGATGTCGCGAAGCATCTCCATCGCCAGCGGGGTGAGACGGGCCTCGGTATAACGCATGGCGGCCGCGCCGTCGTTGCCGGGGGAACCGAAGTTGCCCTGGCCGTCGATGAGCGGGTACCGCATCGACCACGGCTGTGCCAGACGCACCAGGGCGTCGTAGATGGCCGAGTCACCGTGCGGATGGTAGTTGCCCATCGTCTCGGCAACGGGCTTGGCGCACTTGACATATCCGCGGTCGGGGCGGAAACCGGCGTCGTAGGAGGCGTACAGCAGGCGGCGGTGCACCGGCTTGAGGCCGTCGCGGACCTCCGGCAGGGCGCGGCCGACGATGACGCTCATCGCGTAATCGATGTAGCTGTTCTGCATCTCTTGGCCGAGGTCGACCGGTTCGATGCGGTCGCCTCCGCCGGTGGGTGGGAGGGTGGTGTCTGTCATGTCTGGGTTCCTTTGTGGGGAAAGGTGGTTCGCTGTGTGCGTGTGGTCGCGGGCGAGATGGTGACGTCAGGTGTCGAAAGGTCGCCGGACCCTTCGTGACCCTCGCTCCTTCGTCGCTTCGGCCTCAGGGATCAAAAAGGTTGGTCACTCCTTGGTCGCTTCGGCCTCAGGGATCAAGAAGGTTGGTCGCTTCGGCTTGGTCGCTTCGGCCTCAGGGATCAAGATGACGCCTTACGACCTGCTGCATCACACGTCCAGGAAGCGAACGTCTTTCGCGTTGCGGGCGATGAAACTGCGGCGGGCGGCGACGTCCTCACCCATGAGGATGGAGAACAGTTCGTCGGCCGCAGCGGCGTCATCGAGGGTCACCTGGCGCAGCACGCGAACTGCCGGGTCCATGGTGGTCTCCCACAGTTCCTTGGCGTTCATCTCGCCGAGACCCTTGTAGCGCTGGATGCCGTCGTCGGAGTTGATCTTCTTGCCCGCCGCCTTACCGGCCTCGAGCAGGCCGTCGCGTTCGCGGTCGGAGTAGGCGAACTCCGGTTCGGCGTTCTTGCCCTGCCACTTGAGCTTGTACAGCGGCGGCTGCGCGAGGTACACGTGGCCGTGCTCGATGAGCGGGCGCATGAATCGGAACAGCAAGGTGAGCAACAGAGTTGAGATGTGCTGGCCGTCGACGTCGGCGTCGGCCATCAGCACGATCTTGTGATAGCGCAGCTTGGCGATGTCGAATTCGTCGTGGATGCCGGTGCCGAAGGCGGTGATGATCGACTGCACCTCGGTGTTCTTCAAAACTCGGTCGATGCGGGCCTTTTCGACGTTGATGATCTTGCCGCGGATCGGCAGGATCGCCTGATACATCGAATCGCGGCCCGATTTGGCGCTGCCGCCCGCCGAGTCGCCCTCCACGATGTACACCTCGCACAGGGTGGGATCGTTGCTGCGGCAGTCGGCGAGCTTGCCAGGCAGGCCGCCGATATCGGTTGCGGTCTTGCGGCGCACCAGATCTCGCGCCTTACGGGCGGCGGCGCGGGCCTGGGCCGAATCGACGGCCTTCTTGATGATGACCTTGGCCTCGGCGGGATTGGACTCGAACCAGTGCGCCAGATGTTCGTTACAGATCTTCTGCACAAAACCCTTGACCTCAGTGTTGCCGAGTTTGGTTTTGGTCTGCCCCTCGAACTGCGGGTCGGAGACCTTCACCGAGATCACCGCAGCAAGACCCTCACGGATGTCGTCGCCGGTGAGCTTGGTGTCCTTCTCCTTGATCAGCTTCTTGTCGGCGGCATACTTGTTGACCGTCGACGTCAGCGCGGCGCGAAAACCCTCTTCGTGCGTGCCGCCCTCATGCGTGTTGATGGTGTTGGCGAAAGTGTGGATCGACTCGGAGTAGCCGTCGTTCCACTGCATCGCGATCTCGACCTCGTGACCGGTGCCCTTGCCGCTGAACCCGATGACGGACTGGTGAATCGGAGTTTTGGAGCGCTTGTTGATGTGCTTGATGTAGTCGATCAGACCATCGGCGTAGTAGTAGGTGCGGGTCTTCGGTTTGGCGGCGGCCTTCTCCGACTGCGACTGCACCGCCTCGGCGATCTCGGTGCCGCCGGGCGCCGGGCCGTCACCGTTGGGGTCGCCCGGTGCCTCGATGGCCTGTGGCCGATTGTCGGTGAGCGTGATGGTCAGGCCCTTGTTGAGGAAGGCCATCTCCTGCAGGCGCCGCGCCACCGTTTCGGCGTTGAACCTGGTGGTCTCGGTGAAGATCGCCGGGTCCGGCCAGAAGCGGGTGGTGGTGCCCCGCTTGCGTGTCGGCGCACCCTGATGCAGAGTTTGCGGCTCGGAATTGAGGTACGTCTGACTCCAGTTGAAGCCGTCTCGTCTGATCTCGAGCTCGACCTTCGTCGACAGCGCGTTGACCACGGAGATGCCGACGCCGTGCAGACCACCCGACACCGCATAGGAGTCGGAGTCGAACTTGCCGCCGGCGTGCAGCTGGGTCATGACGACCTCGACGGTGGGGACGCCGGTGGCGTGGGTGGCGACGGGGATGCCGCGGCCGTCGTCGACGACCTCCACGCCGCCATCGGCCAGCAGGGTGACGTCGACGCGGGTGGCATAACCTGCCATCGCCTCATCGACGGAGTTGTCGACGACCTCCCAGATCAGATGGTGCAGGCCGCGCTCACCGGTCGAACCGATGTACATGCCCGGCCGTTTGCGGACAGCCTCGAGCCCCTCGAGAATGTTGATGGAGTCCGCGCCGTACTCCCCCGGCTTCTTGGTCGGCCTGCGGTTGCTACTGGATGCGTCGTTGGTCTCGGCCACGAGTTGCGTCCACTCCTTTTCGTCTCGTCCCACGTCGACACGGGTGGTACGGGGCGGCCGACCGCATACGCACAGGTCACGGCGTTCTTCGTCAGTCGAAGACCCGGTGCCCCCTCAGCGCGCGGACGTGCCCGATCCTCACCCGATCGGCACAACAGGTCCATACTACTGGCTTATCCACCCAGGAACGACCATCAGCAGGCGCTGATTTGCACACAGACCGATTTTTTCGCTGTTACCCCCAACCGGGTGTGGTCGGTGGATCAGCGATCGTTCACAGGCCCATCCCGACGGTTGAGGTGCGAGGCCGACCGGCGACCGAGCCTCGAAACCTCGCGAGATGACCTCGCGAGATGACATTGTCATCGCAACCAGCGGCTGGGTTGCTCAGCCGTAGGTGTCGCGGGGGCCGCGGCCGGGGACGCTGCGCGGACCCTTCTTCCACGACGGGGCCTTCGGGCCGGTGATGCGCAGGCTCGTGACCACCCCGTGCCCGACGCCCGCGGCAATCTTGGCGAGTACCTGGGACTGGATGTAGCGTAGCTGCGTGGCCCAGGCCGTCGACTCGGCTTGGACGTGTAACACCTTGTCGCGCAACAGGGTCGGCTGGGCATGCGCGGCGATGTCGGGGCCGACGATGGTGTCCCACATACCGAAGACCATGCCTTTGCCGAGGTCGGCCTGCCAGCCGCGGCCCGCGGAGATCTGCGCGGCGAGCCTGCCGAGCGGCTGCGGGTCACGGGAATCGGGGCCGGCTCCGGACCAACGGCGACGGGTGCCGGTGACCCGTCGGCGGCGTACCGGCGAAGCCCGGCCCTGCCCGACGGACTTACCCGCGGCGCGGGCGGCGGCCCGGGCCTCCTCGAGAGCTTTGCTGGCCAGTTCGTAGCCGCCCCTGTCTTTGGGGATATGCGCGCCGGTGTCATCGGTCATGGCTGCGGTGACCTTTCGTCAGGGCGTGCTGATCAGGGAATGACGGCCGGTGTCGTCGGTGACGGTGTCTATGTTCAGGGTACGACCGCCGACACCGTCGGGAATGTCATCGGCGACGGCCGCGGTGATCAGCAACTGCTGCGCGGATGCGGTGAACTCGACGAGATGCCGTCGGCGGGCGGCGTCGAGTTCGGCGAACACGTCATCGAGCATGAGGACCGGCTCGATGCCGTCGGCGCGTAGCAGTTCCACCGATCCGAGTCGCAAAGACAGTGCCAGAGACCAGGATTCACCGTGGCTGGCAAACCCCTTGGCCACCTGGTCACCGAGGATGACGTCGATGTCGTCGCGGTGCGGGCCGACCAGGCACACCCCACGCTCGATCTCCTTGCCGCGCAGCTCTGCCAGACCCGCGAGCAGGTGGTCGCGTATCTCGTCGATGGCCGCAGGCTGCCCTGGTACGGGCAGCAGGTGCGGGCCCGCGGCCGGCCGGTAACGCAGATCGGCCGGCCGCGAATGCGGTGCGATCGCGGCGTACGCGGTGACGACATGTGGGCGCAATGCCTCGAGAACGTCGACGCGGGCCGCGGTGATCTGGGCGCCGAGATCGGCGAGCTGACCGTCCCATACGTCGAGAGTGGAGATCACCGACGCCGCGTCGCTGCCACCACGTCGCATGACCGCACCTGCGGTCTTGAGCAGTGCCGTGCGCTGACGCAGCACCTTGTCGTAGTCGGCACGGGCGGCGACCCAGCGCGGACCTTGTTGTGCGACAAGCTCATCGACGAAACGCCGGCGGTCTCCGGGGTCGCCGCGCACCAGCAACAGGTCCTCGGGGGCGAACATCACCGACCGGAGGATCCCGATCAGCTCACGCGGCCGGCGCGCCGGCGCGGTGTTGATGCGTGCCTTGTTGGTGCCCACGGCGTTGACGGTGAGTTCGGCGGTGAGCTCACGACCGTTGTGCTCGACGGTCGCAGCGATCACAGCCGACGCACAGCCGTGATGAACCAGCGGGGCGTCGGTGCTGACCCGATGTGAACGCAGAGTCGTCAGGTAGTACAGCGCCTCGAGGATATTGGTTTTCCCGAATCCATTGTGTCCCACAAAGATCGTGGTCTCCGGCGGGAGATCGAGCTCGAAGGAACGCCAGGAGCGGAAATCCCGCATCGACAGATGACGGACGTACACGCAATCACCTCACGCCACGGGATGCCTTGTCAGCCAGGATTTTTCAGGTCAGCCAGGATTCTCAGCCCGGGAGGCGAACCGGCATCAGCAGGTAGGTGAACACGCTGTCCGGGGCGACGAAGGCACCGGACTCGTCGGCCACCGGCTCCTCGCCCGACGATGGTCGCAGCACCGCGGGCCGACTCGGGGTGGTGAAACCGAAATCAACGCTCGGAGAACCGATTGCGCTGAGTCCGTCCAGCAGATAGCCGGGATTGAAGGCGATGGTCAGCGGCTCGCCGTGGAAGTTCACCTCGAGGGACTCCTCGGCCTTGCCCGCCTCGTCGCCGCCGGCGGTGAGCAGCACCGAACCGACGCTGAACTCGAGGCGCACCTGCGCGCCACGTTCGGCGACGAGGGCCACACGTTTGATGGCTTCGATCAGCGGGGCCGCCTCGATGGTGGCGATCGCGGTGTGGCTGGCCGGCAGGAGCTGGCGGAACTTGGGGAACTCGGCGTCGAGCAGGCGGGTGGTGGTGCGTTTGTTCTGACCGAGGATACCGAGGATGCCCTCGGAACCCACACTGCCGCCGGATCCGAACGCCAGCTCGACGTTGCCCTCGGAACCGGCCGTCTTGGCACTGTCGGAGAGCGTTTTGGCGGGAACCAGCACGGCACCGGAGACGCTGGCCGTGGTGGGCTGCCACTCGAGCTCGCGCACGGCGAGGCGGAACCTGTCGGTGGCGGCCAGGACCACGATGTTGCCCTCGATCTCCAGTCGCACACCCGTCAGCATCGGCAGGGTGTCATCGCGCCCCGCGGCGACCGCGACCTGGGTGATGGCCTCGGCGAAGATGCCCGCGGGCAGGGAGCCGGTGACGTCGGGAACCTTCGGCATCTCCGGGTAGTCCTCGACCGGCATGGTCGGCAGGGAGAACTTGGCACTACCGCAGCTGATGGCGACGCGCGAACCGTCGAGGCTGACATCGACAGGCTTGTGCGGCAGGGCCTTGGTGATGTCGGCCAGAAGCCGACCGGAGACCAGGACGCGACCGGGTTCGGCGACTTCGGCGGAGATGGTCTCCTCCGCGGACACCTCGTAGTCGAAGCCGGAGACGGTCAGGCCGTCGCGACCGGGTTCGATGTCGCCGGCGGTGAGCACCACACAGCCCAGCACGGGGACGGGCGGCCTGCTCGGCAGGCTGCGCGCGACCCACGTCACCGACTCTGCGAACTCGTCACGTGCGACACGGAACTTCATGCTGCGTGGCTGCCCTTCTGTCCGGCGCAGGCCGCGCTTGGTGTGAGCGCCGGGACATGCGTGGACATCTTGTTGCGTGCGGTCGGGAGGTCACCCGATGCCAGTGGCATGGGGAGTTCCACTGTAGAACGCTCGCTGGGTTCGTGGGGTCGGTGGGTTCCAAGTGCCGGCTCTCCGGATGCGCGCGCCACGGCGCGGTTGTGTACACACGCTGCTTTTAAGAGTTTTTCTCGAGATAGAGATTCATAGTGGTAGTAGGCCCTGTGAGTTCTGTGGATAACTGGGCATTCGTCGTAGTCAGAGCCGTTCGGCCGCTGTGAGTCCTTAGTGCACTACGTGCGGACGATCGGCGCGAGTGCTGTGCATTACGGGTTCTGTTAGTGCGCTGTCCACCGTTGGTGCACACGGCGCACTAAGTTATCCCAGGGTTTGTCCACAGCTGGGAGTAGTTCGTAACGCAGTGGAAATATGTCTTCGTGGCCGTGTCGACACGCCGGTACCACTCGTCGAAAAGTCTCAAGTAAGCGTTGAGTGTTTGGGTAGGCATCCAGGCTGCCCGAAGCGCCGTCCGATGCCTCCGGAGAAGTATCGGACGGGCAGAACTACCAGGTCAGACGGCTCGCTGCTTGATCCGGGCCGTGAGCTCCTGGACGTGGTCGTAGACCTTGCGGTTCTCGTTCATCAGCTTGCGGATCTTGCGCTCGGCGTACATGACCGTGGTGTGGTCCCGGTCGAACGTCTCGCCGATCTTCGGCAACGACAGATCGGTCAGCTCCCGGCACAGATACATCGAGATCTGCCGGGCATTGGCGATCGAGCGGGTCTTCTGCGGCCCGCGCAGCTCGTCGACGGAGATGTCGAAGTACTCGGCCGTGATCGCCAGGATGCTCGCGGCGCTGATCTCCAACGACTCCGAATTGGGCAGTAGGGCTTCGAGAACCACCTCGGCCAGCGACTTGTCGAGCTCGGTGTTGTTGAGCGAGGCGAACGCCGTCACCCGGATCAGCGCACCCTCGAGCTCGCGGATGTTGCGTTCGATCTTCGAGGCGATCAGCTCGAGCACGTCGTCGGGCACCGCGATGGTGTCCATCTGCGCCTTCTTGCGCAGAATCGCGATCCGCGTCTCGAGATCGGGCGGCTGGACGTCGGTGATCAGACCCCACTCGAACCGGGTACGCAGCCGGTCCTCGAGAGTCGCCAGCTGCTTGGGTGGACGGTCCGAGGAGATGACGATCTGCTTGCTGTTGTTGTGCAGTGTGTTGAAGGTGTGGAAGAACTCCTCCTGGATACCTTCGCGGCCGACGAGGAACTGGATGTCGTCGACGAGCAGCACGTCGATCGCGCGATAGCGGTCCTTGAACTGGACCCGGCGATCGTCACGCAGTGAGTTGATGAAGTCGTTGGTGAACTCCTCGGTGGAGACGTACTTGACCCGCATACCGGGGAACAGCCGTTGCGCGTAGTGGCCGGCGGCATGCAGCAGATGCGTCTTGCCCAGCCCGGACTCGCCCCAGATGAACAGCGGGTTGTAAGCGCGGGCCGGAGCCTCGGCAACCGCGACGGCCGAGGCGTGTGCGAATCGGTTGGACGCGCCGATCACGAACGTGTCGAAGGTGTACTTGGGGTTGAGATTGGCGCTGGTGGGTTGCGGTGCGGGTGCGTTGCGGCCGGTGAAATAGCTAGACCAGTTCGAGTCCGATTCCGAGTCGGTACCGGGCGGGCGCGGGATCTGCCGGCGTTCGTCAGCCGAGTAGTGAGTGGGCTCGGCGTACTGCTGGGGTTCGGTACGGTAGCCGGCTGCCGTCGGAAGATCGGTGCTGGCGGGAAAGTCGGGGCTTCCCGGCCGGGCTGTGGATGGATCGGTGACGAGCGTCTCGGTTCCGGGTGCCGCGGTACTGTTCACAGGCGACGGTGCCGTCGGTGCCGCGATGCGTACACCGAGGTCGACGGGATGGCCCAGATGGCGGGTCAGAACGGTGTTGATGGTGTCGCGCAAATTGCGTTCGATCTGCTCCTGTACCAGCGGTGTCGGCACTGCCAAGAGCGCGAAACCCTCGACGAGTGTCAGCGGCTGTACCAGCGACAACCAGGCCTTTTGCTGACGTGTCAGCGGGTCGTGACCGATCGCCGAATCGCTGTTGAGTTCGGCGACGACCCGCTGCCACACCTCGCTGAACGAATCCCGGTCCGACGTCACGTGTACCTGTCCTCCTGCCGGATGAGACGAGCCGGCGTCGTGGGTGAGACTGTCACCATGCCCGAGAACCGGCCGTGTTGTCCACATGGTTATCCACAGTTGTGGAAAGAAGCCGCCGGTGAACGACGTCATCGGCGTGCGATGCGCTCGTTTGATTTGGGCATCGCGAATCAGTAGTCTCGACTGGTCATCCAGGTAACGGATTTGCGCGGCAGAATCGGACCTCGGCGGGACTTTACCCGTTGACTACGGCGCTGTCAGCAACCCGGCAAGAGTCCGGCACCGTGATCTGGAAACCGGACCATCTCGAAACAAGGAGTCAGCTGTGACCAAGGGAAAGCGGACATTCCAGCCCAACAACCGTCGTCGCTCGCGCGTGCATGGATTCCGTCTGCGCATGCGGACGCGGGCCGGTCGTGCGATCGTCAACAGCCGTCGTAGCAAGGGCCGCGCAAAGCTCACCGCTTGACCGACGGCATCACCGAATCTCCGGCACCCTGCTTCCGGCGCCGATCCGGGTTTTGACCGGGCAGTCGCCAGAGCAGGGTTCGTCGGTGAAGTGCCGGTGAATCGCAACCGTGTGGACGCCGAATAGGCCGCACCTACTTCCCGCTATCCCAGGGCCGCGATTCACCCGCACCGAACCGACCGCCGGTTCGGCATGATCCTCGATGGTCGCAGCACAGCATCGGATCTCGTCGGGATCCGACTTCGCACGCGCACTCAAACACGGTGCGCGTGTTTCCACACGTGACCTCATCGTCCACGTCGCCCAGCCCGGGATCGTCCGCACGGACCAGCCGGGACCGCGAGATGACGTCGCCACCCTCGGTGGTCCCAGACTGGGGCTGATCGTCAGCAAAGCCGTCGGCAATGCCGTCACCCGGCACCGCGTCGCACGTCGGCTGCGAGCCGCGTTCGTTGATGTGATGGCACTGATTCCGGCCGACACGCTGGTTGTCGTCCGCGCCCGGCCGTCCGCTGCCGGGCCGAGCAGCGTCACACTCGCCGACCAACTGAGTACCGCGCTCCGGCATCGTCGAGTGCGAGCGGTTCTCGACCCGGCACCGGTTCCCGAGGCGGTGCGGACATGACCGATGCCCTTGCTGACGTCGCCCCTACGACTGAAGCCCCGACCGACGTCTCTGCCGTCTCCGGGCAAACATCCGTCTCTGAGCAAACATCGGCCGCGCCGTCTGCGCTTCGCCGTCTACGCCTGTTTCCCCGCCACGCCGTGATCTTCATGATCGAGCTGTACCGATCGTGGATCTCCCCGATGCGCATGCCGACCTGCCGCTTCGAGCCCAGCTGCTCGGCGTACGCCGTCGACGCGCTCAATACCCACGGCCTGATGCACGGCGGAACACTGACTGTCATGCGTCTGCTCAAATGCGGGCCGTGGCACAAACCGGGATACGACCCGGTACCTGAACGTGGTCTTCGCTTCTACCTCCCCGGAGGACGGCGTGAGACCGAACCGGCAATCCGTTCGACACACACTCGACGTAAGGGGTAACCGACCCGTGCTCAACTTCATCTACTGGCCGGTCTCCTGGATCA
>NZ_CALLZT010000033.1:0-25419 GCF_937858515.1 uncultured Gordonia sp.
TGGAGTGGTCGATGATGCCGACGACCATGAACAGCGCCGCCTTGAACATGGCGTGCGCGACGATCATCGCCAGCCCGGCCATCATCACGTTGGCGTCGCCGAAACCGACCAGCACCGTCAGGAAACCGAGCTGGCTGACCGTGCCGAACGCCAGGATCAGTTTGAGATCGAGTTCGCGCAGCGACCGCCAGCCGCCGACGACCATCGTGAGCAGACCCAGGGAGATGACGGCGATCTGCCAGCCGGTGAACGACCCGAATCCGGGTGCCAGCCGCGCCACCAGATACACGCCGGCCTTCACCATCGCCGCGGCATGCAGGTAGGCGCTGACCGGGGTGGGTGCGGCCATCGCACCGGGCAGCCAGAAGTGGAACGGCACGATCGCCGACTTGCTGAGCGCGCCCACCAGCACCAGGACCACCGCGACCTGCAGGTACCCGCTGGATGCGGGCGGGTCGGCGAGCAGATCCGACAGCAGATAACTGCCGGTCCGTTCTCCGAGCATGATGATGCCGACGAGCATCGCCAGACCGCCCAGGGTGGTCACCAGTAGCGCCTGCGTGGCGGCGCGCCGGGAGGTGGCGCGCACGGCGTAGAAGCCGACCAGCATGAACGACAAGATGGTGGTCAGTTCCCAGAACACGTACAGGACCAGCATGTTGTCGCTGACGACGAGACCGAACATCGCGGCGGCGAAGGCGACCATCTCGCCGCCGAAGACGGCCACCCGCGGGCGCACCGAGTCGAAGTAGTGCGCGCAGTAGCAGAGCACAAGTGACCCGACACCGAGGATGAGCACCGACATCACCGCGGCGAGCGTGTCGAAGCGCAGCACGATGTTCATGTCGAGGGAATCGACCCACCTGATCGTCTCCACCCGGGGCGGATCGTGAGCCCGCGGCCAGTTGACGATGACCCAGATGAGCGCACCGGCCGGTGCGAGCGCGAGCAGGTAGAAGCCCCGGGTGCCCATCCGATGGATCACCGGCGGCGCGAACAGGGCGCACAGGCCGAGCGCGACCAACACAGCAATCAAATGGGCACCCTGTCTGTTCTCGTTCGTCCGTCTGTTCTCGAAGTTCCGTGTGTTCCCGGGGGCAGGTCTGTTCCGAAGTGCGGGCCGAGCCGATCGTCACGATGAACCGCAAGGTCTGCGGTCGGCGGTGTCAGGAAGTGGATGCGCCGGATGGACATCGTGCGGGACCGGGCCGTTGTGGGTCCGTTGTGCGTATCTTACCGTTGCATCCATGAACCGCTGTGGCAGGTCGCTCGTGCTCATCTTGTCGTTCCTGATCGTCGGCGGTCTGTTCGCGGGATGTTCATCGGACTCCGACGACGGTCCGGGCGGGGCGTCGTTGCCCGCGAACTTCCCGCGGAAGGAGGTTCCGCTGCTGACCGACGGAACCGTTCTCAGCGTTTCCGGCGACGAGGACGACGGGTGGAGCGTCACCATGCAGGGGCTCGGAGCCGAGGGCAACGCGCTCGACGCCGCGGTCAAGAAACTGACCGCCGCCGGATACACGGTGTCCCAGCGAACCACCGACGCCGGCCGCCGGGTGGTGCTGCTCACGAAGAAGTCCGGCGACGACGCGTACTGGGTGCAGGTCGGCACCATCGCAGGCGCCGCGGGCGGACCCAACGCGCTGTTCTACCAGGTGACGAGAGTCAAGCCCTGAGTTTCGCGGGGGATCCGGCACACAGCTGATTCGCAACGTCCCGGCAGCCGGGCCGCAGGGACGGTCGCCACTGTGGAGCTCACAGCACGGGCGAGCGCCCATGTGAGCGAAAGGGAAGATCGATGTCGTTTACCCACGAGCCGGCCACACATCCGCAGCAGCGGCCCGCCGCAGGCCGCACCGCAACCTCGGGCCACACCGATGAACTGCCGGTGGTCGACGGACCGCAGCCGCAGGCGGGGCAGTATCCGCAGGCCCCGGTCGTCGGGCAGCCCGTAACCGGCAAGTCCGAGGGGAAGGTGCTGACGACCCGCAACACCCTGATCGCCGGCGGGATCGGGGTGGCCGCGGCGTTCGCGCTCCTCGGTTTCGGCGCCGGATACGTCGCCGGTGACGGTGGGTCGTCGGGCGGTGGTCCGGGAATGTCGCAGAACGGTGGTGGGCCGGGCGGGAATATGCAGGGCGGAAACATGCAGGGCGGCAATATGCAGGGCGGCGGTCAGACCGGTTCGCAGAACGGCATGCAGGGTGGGATGAACGGTATGCCCGGCCAGAACGGGATGGGTGGCGGTCCCGGTGGAATGCAGGGTGGCATTCCCGGCCAGAATCAGACGGGCCAAAGTCAGACCGGCCAGAATCAGACCGGCCAGACCGGGCAGGACGCTACCGGTTCGGGCGCCTAGTCCCGCTCCGACCAGCCCGGGCGGTGTTCTAATCCAGGCGGCGCTCGGCGTAGGCCCGCAGGCTCTCCACCTGCGCCGCGTCGAGCGACGGCCGGACCCGCTGCCGGGCGGCCGCGATGTCGTCGGCGGTCACCGTCGCGGCGTCGATGTCGCGGCGCATCGCCGACAGCGCGGCCTCGCGCAGCAGGGCCGAACAGTCGGCCGCCGAATAGCCGTCGAGGTCGGCGGCCAGGTCATCGAGGGCGATGTCACCGGCCAGCGGGACGTTCTTGCCCGAGGCGCGGAGGATCTCGCCGCGCGCTGCGGCGTCGGGCGGTGGCACGAACACCAGCCGTTCCAGGCGACCCGGCCGCAGCAGCGCCGGGTCGATGAGGTCGGGCCGGTTGGTGGCGCCGAGCACCACCACGTCACTGAGTGGTTCGACACCGTCGAGTTCGGTGAGCAGCGAAGCCACCACGCGATCGGTGACGCCGGAATCGGTGGACTGTCCGCGGCGCGGGGCGAGGGCGTCGACTTCGTCGAGGAAGATCAGCGACGGCGCCGACTCACGGGCCCGGGCGAACAGGTCGCGCACCGCCTTCTCCGACGCGCCCACCCATTTGTCCATCAGCTCGGCGCCCTTGACGGTGTGCACCGACAACCGGCCCGATGCGGCCAGGGCCCGCACTACGAACGTCTTGCCGCAGCCGGGCGGTCCGAACAGCAGCACCCCGCGCGGCGGTTCGACGCCCAGGCGGGTGAACGTGTCGGGATGCTGCAGCGGCCACAGGACGGTCTCGGTGAGCGCCTGCTTGGTCTCCACCATGTCGCCGACGTCGTCGAGGGTGATCGAACCGAGCGCGACGTCGGGCGAGTCACCCCGCGACACCGGCCGGATCACTTCCAGCGCCCCCTGCAGATCGGCCAGCCGCAGCATCGGAGCGTCGCCGGTGCTGTCGTCTCCGTTGCGCGATGCCGTCACCCGGGCCGCGGCACGGATCGCGGCCTCCCGGGCCAGCGCGGCCAGGTCGGCGGCCACGAAACCGGGGGTGCGGGCGGCGATAGTGCTCAGGTCCAGGCCCGGTTCGGTAGGTACCCCCGACAGGATCGCCGACAGCAGCCGGGCGCGCAGCGCGGCGTCGGGCAGGCCGATGATCAGTTCGCGGTCGCACAACTCGGGGTCGCGCAGGCGGCCGTCGACGGCGGCGGAGCCGGAGGTGGTGCACACCAGCACCACCGAACCGTCGCCGATCGCGGTCCGCAGCTCGTCGAGGATCAGCGTCGACACGGGTTCGGCCGCAGCGGGCAGCAACGCCTCCACGTCGGCGATGAGGAGCACTCCCGACCCGTGGCCGCGGCGTAGCGCGGCGATCGCCGACGACACCGCCGACAGCCGCGACGACGCCTCCAGCGCACCCACCGACGGACCGTCGACCACGGCCAGCACCCGGCCCGCGCACACCGACCGCACCATGGTGGCCTTGCCGACGCCGGGCGGGCCGGACACGATCACCCCGAGGCGGGGGGGGGCGCCGAGGGCCCGCAGCACCTGCGGTTCGTCGAGGGTGATGGCGACCCACTCGGTGAGGCGGGCGACCTGGGTGTCGACGCCGACCAACTGCGACACCGGCCGCGGGTGTCCGGCCGCGGGCTCTGCTGTGTCGGTGTCGGCTTGGCCGCCCGGTTCGGGTCGTGGTTCGACGAGATGCCAGCCGCGGGTCACCCCGGACGTCGGCATCGCGGTACCCGCGACCGGCGATGCGACTGCCGAGCGCAGCGGTCCCGTTGCGTCCGGCGCGGGTTGGGCCGCGGTTCCTGATCCGTGATTGTCGGCCACGTCGTCGCCGGCCCACAGCACCGCGGTGTTGGTCTGCACGCTCACCGGCCCGGCCGGGTCGACGGCACTCACCGTCAGCAACTCGTTGGTCCAGGTGATACCCACCGACCGGGCCAGCGCCCGCACTGCGGTGCTCGCCGTCAGGTCCGGTCCGAGGTCGCGCGGCAGCAACGACACCGCGTCACCCACCGACAGCACCTTGCCCAGCAGCGCCCGTCGCAGTGTCGCTTGATCGACCGACCGGCTCGCCAGCACCGATCCGGACACTACGACCTGCGCCGCCCCGTGCACGGTGACCGGCTGCAACACCACCGCCGAGTCCTCCCGGATCCCGGCGTTGGAGAAGGTGATGTCGTCGAGCAGGACGGTGCCGGTCGCGATGTCGGGGGCCCCGGCCACCACCGCGGCGGTGCGCCGGGCCCCGACGATCGACACCGCGTCCCATTCCCGCAGCGACAACGCGGCCAGTACCTCCGGATGCACGCGGACGATGCCGCGGCGGGCGTCGGCGGCCGACGGGTTGACGCGCGCGGTCAGGGTCAGTTGCGGAACGCTCATTGCGGGCGGCTCTTTCGTCTCCTCGTAGGAGCTCTATCGGGAGTAGGAGCTCTATCGGGAGGTGGTTCTAGTGGGAATCGGTCGGGTCGTTCGGGGACGTGTGCCCGGGCCGGCGCAGCCCGAGCCGGGCATGCGAGCGGGACACCGACGGCCGCCTCCGGCGCCGGCCACCGCTCACGGCGCGGTCGGCGCGGCGTTCGGCACGCCGCTCGGACGGGCGGGCATCCCACTGTTCGGGCCGGGCGGCCACCCAGCGCTGATTGCGCCACGCGAACGGGATGTGCGCCAGGTAGGCGACGATGAGGACCAGCATCAGCACGTACGGGTAGGTCAACAGCAGCGCCGCGGTCACCGCGACCCCGACCAGCAGCAGCGCCAGCGCACTCGGCGGCACCTTGGTGGCCTTGGTCGACGCGGTGGGCACCCGGCTCACGGCCAGCGCCGCCACCACCACCATCCAGATGCCCACCGCGGTACCCGACGTCCACCAGCCGCTGCCGAACTGTTCGTGCAGGCCCACCGGCAGCAGTACCAGGATGGCCGCGGCGGGTGCGGGCACCCCGACGAAGAACTCCTTGGTGTAGGCGGGCGCGTCCTCGTCGTCGAGCAGGGTGTTGAACCGGGCCAGCCGAAGCACGATCGCGCACACGTACACGAGCACGAATATCCACGCGACGTCGGTGCTGCCGAGATCGCCCGTCAGTGCCAGGTAGACGATGCCGCCGGGAACCACTCCGAAGTTGATGACGTCGGCCAGTGAGTCGATCTCGGCACCCATCCGGGTGGCCGCGTTCATCATGCGTGCGACCCGGCCGTCGAGGGCGTCGAGGACGGCCGCCGCGACCACCAGCGCGAGCGCGAGGTCGATGTGGCCGTTCAGTGTGGACCGCAGTGCGGTCAGGCCTGCGCAGATCGCGAGGATGGTGACCGCCGACGGCACGAAGATCCGGCCGGCCGCAGCCTGCCTGCGCAGCCTGCCCGCCTCGTGTTCGGTGTGACGCGAGTAGGTGTCGAGGCGCTGTGATGCCAGATCCGAGGCGTCGGCGCCGCGTGTGTGCCCGGGGTCGCGCGGATGGCCGGGGTCGGCCGTGGGGGGTGCGTGCCCGCGCCGCGAACGTCGCAGCAGGCCACGTGAGTTGCGCTTGGCCGACGCGGCCGGTGTGGTGCGCCGGCCGGGCCGCTGTGGGGTGTCGTTCATGGCAGTGTCGCCAACACGGTTTCGGCGCCCACTGTGCGCTGGCCGACGCGTACCGCGGGCACGGTCCCGGCCGGGAAATAGACGTCGACGCGGGAGCCGAACCGGATCAGTCCGTAGGTGTCGCCGACCCGCAGCGTGTCGCCGGGTTTCGGTTCGCACACGATGCGCCGGGCGATGAGTCCGGCGATCTGGACGACCGCGAGTTCGGCACCCGTGGTGGTCCGTAACCCGAGGACGGTGCGTTCATTGTCGGAGCTGGCCTCGGGCAGATCGGCCGACAGGAATTTACCGGGCGTGTGCGTCACGGAGGTGACCGTGCCGGCGATGGGCACGTGCTGCACGTGGACGTCGAACACCGACAGGAACGTCGACACCCGCGGCAGCGGCTGAGCACCGAGACCGGCTTCGGGCGGCGGCACGGCCTCGTCGACCAGGGCGACGGTGCCGTCGGCGGCGGCCACAACGATCGCCGGGTCGGTGGGAGGCACCCGTTTGGGATGCCGGAAGAACGCGGCGCACGCCCCGGCGGTCAGCATGGCGGGCCGCGCGACCCACGGATGCCTGCGCCCGATCAGGGCCACGGCTGCGGGCACTGCCACGAACGGGACGCCCGCGGGGTGGATCGGTGGGATGGTCTCGCGGGCCAACTGCACCAGGTGTTCGGCTGCTGTGGGGGACGTGCCGTCGGGGCGTGGGCGCCTGGCCACATCCACCTCCTGAGATCGTGGGATCGGATGTCGTGCGATTCGTGAACAGCTTAGGACACGCCCCTGGTCGGCCGACCCACTCGGACTCGGCGCACCCGGTCTCGGTGGCCGTCAGTCTGGTGTCTTGGTGGACCTCAGTCTGTGTCTTGGTGACCTCAGTCTGTGTCTTGGTGGACCTCAGTCCAGGCGCATGGCCCGCACGATCCAGCCGTCGGGGAGGGACGTCACGTCGGCTGCGATGTCGATCAGAGTGTTGGCTCCTGCGAGGTAGCGCAGGTGGTGACTCGACGGCGGGCCGATCGGTTCGACTATCCACCCGCCCAACGACTGACCGAGGACACCCCGCAGGAACTGCCGTTTGCCGTCCGGGGAGTTGATCGGGTCCAGCAACCGGGCATGGACCTCCTCGCGGTTCGGTGCCAGCCCCATCGCCTTGCGCAGCGGGGGCCGGATGAACACCTCGAAGCTGACCAGCGAGCTCACCGGATTGCCGGGCAGGGTGATAATCGGGACTGCCCGCCCCGACGGGTCGATGACATGCCCGCAACCCTGCGGCATGCCAGGCTGCATCGCCACCTTCACGAACTCCACGCCACCGGTGGCCGTGAGTGCGTCCTTGACCACCTCGAAGGCGCCGGCGCTGACCCCGCCGGAGGTGATGATGAGGTCGGCATCCCCGGCGATCTCGGCGATCCGGGCCAGAAAGCCGTCGACGTCGTCGGGGACGAAGTGCACCGACTGGGCCGATGCCCCGGCCTCGGTCGCGGCGGCCGCCAGCATCGGGGAGTTGGATTCGTAGATCTGCCCGTGCCGCAGCGATTGCCCGGGCGTGACCAGTTCCGAACCGGTCGAGAGCACGACGACGCGTTGTCGTCGCCACACATCGACCATGGTCACGCCGATGGCCGCGAGCAGCCCGAGCTGTGGTGCGCGCAACCGGGTGCCCGCTCGAATAGCCACTTCACCTGCGACGATGTCCGAACCTGCGGCGCGGATATTCTTGCCGACGGGGATGGGTGCGGTGAACCGGATCTCGGGCGTGGCGAGCAGGCGCGCGGTGGCGAAGCGACCCTCGCCCGAATCGCTCGCGGTCAGCTCGACCGGCACCACCGCGTCGGCACCGTCGGGCAGTGGGGCGCCGGTCATGATCCGGTGTACGGAGCCCGGTTCGAGGGTGAGCCGGTCGGTGCGTCCGGCGGGGATGTCGGCGGCCATCGGCAGCACGATCGGGTGGTCGCCGGTGGCGTCGGCGAGGTCGGCGGCGAGCACCGCATAGCCGTCCATCGCCGAGTTGTCGAACCCCGGCAGCGACACCCGCGTCCGCACATCGACCGCCGCGACCAGGCCCAGCGCGTCGGCGACCGCGACCTTCACGGCCTCGGGCGGCGCGAACAGAGCGGCCACTGCTTGCTGGTGGTCCTCGACTGATCGCAGTGCGGGCATCGGTTCTCCTCGATGGTTCGTCCCAAACCCCACCGATAGCCCCCGGCATCGCAATAATCTCCTCGCCGGGGCGTATAGGTGGGGTTTGTGCCCGGCGTGCAGGCCACCGGCGGCGGCATTACCGTTTCCACTATGAGTTATGGGCTGCTGTTCGACATCGACGGGGTGATGGTCACCTCGTGGCAAGCGCTGCCCGGGGCCGCCGATGCCGTCGCCGAACTCGCCCGCCGGGAAATCCCCAGGATGTTCCTGACCAACACCACTTCACGCTCGCGCGCGGAGATCGCCGCGGCACTGGGCGAGGCCGGATTCGACGTCGGGCCCAAGGAGATCCTGACCGCGGCCAAACTGACGGCCGAATACCTGGCCGCACAGCATCCGGGAAAAAAGGTGTGGGTACTCAACCAGGGTCCCATCGCCGACGACATGACCCGCGTGGACCTCGTCGACGATCCGCGGCAGGCCGATCTGATCGTGTTGGGCGGTGCCGGCGCGGTGTTCACGCATGAGGCGTTGTCCACGGTGTTCGAACGGATGGTCACAGGTACTCCGGTGGTGGCTATGCACAGGTCGATGACCTGGTCGACCAGCAGGGGACTTTCCATCGACACCGGTGTCTACCTCGAGGGACTGGAGAAGGCGACGGGCCGCAAGATCAAGGCCGTCGGCAAGCCGTCGCCGCGGGGTTTCCGCATCGCCTGCGACCTGATGGACCTCGATCCGGCGCAGGTGGTGATGGTCGGCGACGACATGCATAACGATGTCCTCGGCGCGCAGGCCGCCGCCCTCACCGGGGTGCTGGTGCGGACCGGGAAGTTCCGCGAGGACGCGCTGCGGCAGTTGCAGCGCGACGAGTTCGGGCCGGTCCCCGACCACATCATCGACTCGCTCGCCGACCTCCCGGCCCTGCTCACCGAGCTATACGGCTGACCTATGCCGCTTCGGCGGCGCGCTTGATTTTCGTCAGCGTGGCGGCCATGCCCTGCTTGAGTTCGGTCTCGAACGAATCGTTGCCGCCGAACACCTTGTCGACGAGGAACGCGCTGACCTTGCTGGTGCCGTTCGCGGCGTCGCGGCGTTCGGTGACCGTGACCCCGTTCGCCGACTCGTCGAGGGTGTACGACCACACCGTCCGATTCTCGGCGATCTTGAAGGCCAGTTCCTTGTTGGGGACGAAGCGGACGATCTTGGCGGTGGTCGGCCACACCAGCGGGCCGCGCCGGTTGATGTTGATGGTGCGGGTGCCCACGCCGATCGGTTGACCGCGCACGATCATCTTCTTGCACTGGGGACTCCACTCACCCATCCGCTTGAGGTCGGAGATCACGGCCCACACCTTGTCGGCGGACGTGTTGATCTCGATGCTCTCTTCGAGCAGGGGAGTGGCCATGGGATATCCCTTCGGTTGTGCGCGCACGGGTGCCTGCGGCGGATGGTGCATCACTGTAGAACTCTTATTGTCTGAAAGTCAATAAGCGGACGGTGGCGCGCACCCGCACACCATCGCCCCCGGCGTCGACAAGCGGTGCCGGGGGCGATGGTGGGTGTCGAAACAGCTGGTCAGCCGACGGTGACCATTTCCCAGTCGCCGATGCCCCGTGCCAGGGAGGCCAGGTGGTCGTCGGGATGACCGAGGGTGTGGCCGATGGCGGTCAGCCGGCTGACGTAGTGGCCGACCGGGTATTCGGCCGTCATACCGATACCGCCGTGCATCTGGATCGACTCCTGGCCGATGATGCGCGCGGACTTGCCGACCTGCAGCTTGACCCGCGAGGCGATGGTGGCATCGGCCTTGCCCTCGGACAGGGCGGTCACCGCGTACAGGTTCACGCTGCGCGCCAGTTCCAGCCACATGTACAGGTCGGCGGCGCGCTGGGTCAGCGTCTGGAACGTCGAGAGGGTGACACCGAACTGCTTGCGGGTCTTGAGGTATTCGGTGGTCAGCTCCAGGCAGCGTTCGAGGGCGCCGATGGCCTCGGCGCACTGCGCGATCTGGGTGGTGACCTCGACGTCGGCGATGATCGACGACGCGTCCCCGGACCCGAGCCGGACGGCCGGTGCGCCGTCGAAGACGATCTGCGCGCCGCGTCGACGATCGTGTGTGCGGTAGGCGGTGCGGGTCACCCCGGCCGCCGAGGCATCCACCAGATACAGTCCGATCTCGTCGCCCTCGCGTGCCGAAACGACCAGCTGGTCCGCACAATCACCATGCGGCACAAGGGTTTTGGTTCCGATGAGCGTACCGTCGGCAAAGCTTGTGGCCACTGCCGACACCGGCCAGCGATCACCGGCCTCGTGATGCGCGAACGCACCCAGGGTCTCGCCCGAGGCGAGCGCGCCCAGCAGTTCGTGGCCCGGGGAGGCCGCCGAGATCAGCGCGCCCGGCACCACCACCGAATCCAGGTACGGCTCAGGAGCGAGCGCGCGGCCCAGCTCGGTCAGCACGGTGGCCACCTCGACGGGTCCGGCGCCGGCGCCGCCGTCCTCCTCGGAGAACGACAACCCGAGGATGCCGATCTCGGCGAGCGAGTTCCACACATCCCGGTTCCAGCCGAGTTCGCTGTCGGTGACCTTGCGGACGGTCTCGACGTCGTAGGTCTTGGTGAGCACGTCGCGCGTGGTGTCGCGCAGCATCACCTGTTCTTCGGAAAGCTCAAAATCCATGATTCACCTATAGTTTCGAAAGTCTGGGAAGTCGGTCGGCGGTGCCCTACAGGCCCAGCACGGCCTTCTCGATGATCTGGCGCTGCACCTCGTTGGAACCGCCGTAGATGCTCACCTTGCGGTAGTTGAGGTACTGCGGAACGCTGAGCTGTGCCCAGTCGGCGGCGTCGATGTCGGCGGGGCCGTCGCCGTCGATCCCGAGCGCGGGCAGCGAGTCGGGGCCGGCGATGTCGGCGAGCAGTTCGGTGGCCTCCTGCTGCAGCTGCGAGCCGCGCAGCTTGAGCAGCGACGACGCCGGGTTCGGCTTGCCGTCGGCCGACGACGCGACCACGCGCAGCTGGGTCACCTCCAGGGCGAGCAGGTCGTTCTCCAGCCCGGCGATGCGGGCGGAGAACTGCGGATCGTCGAGCAGGGTGCCGGTGGCGGTCTTGACCTCGCCGGCCAGTTTCTTGGCCTTGGCCAGCTTGACCTTGGTCTCGGCGACGCGGGCGATGCCGACGCGCTCGTTGCCGAGCAGGAACTTGGCCTGCGTCCAGCCGGAGTTCTCCTCGCCGACCATCAGCTCGGCGGGTACACGCACATCCTCGAAGAACACCTCGTTGACCTCGACGCCGCCGTCGATCAGCTGGATCGGGCGCATCTGGATGCCGGGGGTGTTCAGGTCGACCAGGAACATGCTGATGCCGGCCTGCTTCTTGACGTCCGGATTGGTGCGGGCGAGCACGAAGATCCAGTCGGCGAACTGGCCGAGTGTGGTCCACGTCTTCTGGCCGTTGATGACGTAGTGATCGCCGTCGCGCACGGCTTTGGTCTTGAGCGAGGCCAGGTCGGAGCCGGCTTCGGGCTCGGAGAAGCCCTGGCACCACCAGATGTCGACGTTGGCGGTCTTGGCGAGGAAGCGTTCCTTGAGTTCCTGCGACCCGAAGTGCGCGATGACCGGGCCGATCATCGAGTGGTTGAACGCGAGCGTCTCGGGAATGTGCGCGAGCGCCATCTCCTCCTTGAGGATGTGGTGCTGGATGGGGGTCCAGTCCTTGCCGCCCCATTCGAGGGGCCAGTGCGGGACGGCCAGGCCGTGCTCGTTGAGCACGCGGCACGCGGTGACGATGTCTTCGGGGTAATTCATCTTGCCCGCGGCGTGGCGGTCGCGGAGATCCTGGGGAACTTTGGCGAGGATCGTCTGGATCTCCGCGCGAAACGCTTGCTCTTCCGGGCTGAACTCGAGTTGCATGCCTATTTTCTTACCACCGAGTCGGGTGTATAGGACCGCGACCGCCGGAGTTTATTCGTGCGTAAAACCTAAGGATGTGTTAGGCAACAGCCCGCCCCGGCCGGTGTGGACCGTTCGGTGTAGGACGTATCGGTGGGGTCCGGTGCCGGACCGCCGGGTACCGGTTCACTACTCTGCACCTATGAAGAAGGTGCATGCATTCGGCGACGACTGTCTCGGCGAGCTCGACGCGGTGGGAATCGCCGCCGAGATCGCCGCGGGCACGTTCTCGGCGCTCGAAGCGACCGAGGCCGCGTTGGCCCGCATCGACGCGGTCAATCCGCATTTGAATGCCGTCGCCATCGACGATCGGGAGCGCGCCCGCAAGCGTGCCGCTGACGATGTGCTGCCGCCCGGCCTGTTGCGGGGTGTGCCCTCGATCATCAAGAACAACACCGACTTCGCCGGTATCGCCACCCTGCACGGTTCGGCGGCGGTGGCCGATCGGCCCGCGGCGAAGAACGAGGAGTTCACCAACCAGTTCGTCGGCACCGGTCTGAATGTGCTCGGCGCGTCGATGATGCCGGCGTTCGGGCTCACCGCGACAACCGAATTCGTCGACCGCCCGCCCACGCTCAACCCCTGGGACACCGAGTATTCGTGCGGTGCGTCCTCGGGTGGTTCGGCGGCGCTGGTGGCGGCGGGGGCGTTGCCGATCGCCCACGCCAACGACGGCGGCGGTTCGATCCGCATCCCGGCCGCGGCCTGCGGTCTGGTCGGCCTCAAACCCAGCCGGGGCCGTGTCGCCCAGGCGCACGAATCACGTTCGGCCCCCATCGATCTCATCTCCAACGGCGTGGTCACCCGGACGGTCCGCGACAGCGCGCATTTCTACGCCGACATCGAACGGCGTTTCGCGGGCCTGGGGATGCCGCCCATCGGTCTGGTCGAGGGCCCGTCCGACAAGCGGCTGCGGGTGGCGGTGCTCGTCGAACCTCTGACCGGGCAACTGCTCGACGACGACACCCAGGCGGCACTCACCGCGGTGGGCGAGAAGCTCACCTCGCTGGGCCACCACGCCGAGCTGATCCCGATGCCGATCGACCGTTCCTACGTCGACGACTTCATCCAGTACTGGGGTCTGATGGCGTTCTCGCTGGAACGGTTCGGTGGCCGAATCATCGGAAAGGGCTTCGACCGCAAGAAGATCGACCCGTTCACCCACGGCCTGGCCACGATGTTCGTCAAACAGATCTGGCGCACACCGTCGTCGATCCGCGGTCTGAAGAAGGTCGACGCCGTGCTGGCTTCCACCTACGACAGGTTCGACGTGGTGCTCTCGCCGACACTGGCCCACACGGTCCCGAAGATCGGCTACCTCGATCCGGCCGGCGATTTCCAGGAGGTCTTCGACCGTCTGATGCGCTACGTCGCGTTCACCCCGATCAACAACACCACCGGCACCCCCGCGATCAGCCTTCCCCTGGCCACCGACAGCAACGGTCTGCCGATCGGCATCCACTTCATGGCCGACATGGGTAACGAACGCATGCTCCTGGAACTGGCCTACGAACTGGAAGCCGCGCTCCCGTTCGCCCGCATCAACGCTTGATCGGCCGTCCGAAACCCCACCGATAGTCCTCGGCATCGCAATTATTGTCATGCCGGGCGCTATAGGTGGGGTTTCGGACGACGACCGCCAGATATGAATCCACCCCGACCGGTTGGCCGGGGTGGATTCATATGGTTGGGCCTTGCTGTGAAATCTAGTGCTGCACAGCCTGTTCGGCGCCGACACCGGTGAGGGAGCGAACCTCCATCTCGGCGTTGCGGGCCGGGTCGCCCTTGTCCTGTGGGCTCGTCAGGGTACCGACGACACCGAGCAGGAAAGCGAGCGGGATCGAGACGATGCCCGGGTTCTCCAGCGGGAACCAGTGGAAGTCGACGCTCGTGACCATCGAGGTCGCCTTACCGGAAACCGCGGGGGAGAAGATGATCAGGAAGATGCACGAGCCGAGACCGCCGTAGATCGACCACAGCGCGCCGCGGGTGTTGAACCGCTTCCAGTACAGCGAATACACGATGGTCGGCAGGTTGGCCGACGCCGCGACCGCGAACGCCAGGGCGACGAGGAAGGCGATGTTCTGGCCGTTGGCCAGAATGCCGAGCACGATGCCCAGGACACCGAGCACGACAATCGTGTAGCGGGACACGCGCACCTGATCGTCCTCGCTGACCTTGTTGCGCTTGATCACGCTGGCGTAGATGTCGTGGGCGAACGACGCCGACGCAGTGATCGCCAGACCGGCGACAACGGCGAGGATGGTGGCGAACGCGACCGCCGAGATGATGCCGAGCAGCACGACACCGCCGAGTTCGAACGCCAGCAGCGGGGCCGCCGAGTTCTCCTTGCCGGCAGCCGACAGGATCTTCTCCGGTCCCACCAGTGCGGCCGCACCGTAACCCAGGACCAGGGTGAACAGGTAGAAGGCGCCGATGAGACCGATGGCCCACACCACGGACCTGCGGGCTTCCTTGGCGGTGGGCACGGTATAGAAGCGCATCAGCACGTGCGGCAGACCGGCGGTGCCCAGCACCAGCGCGATCGCCAGTGACAGGAAGTTGATCTGGGAGGTCAGCGTGCCGCCGTACTTGGCGCCGGGGGCGAGGACGTCGCGCGAGGCCGTGGCCTCGTTGCCGGAGATGGCCGACTGGGCGTCGGTGAGAATGGACGAGAAGTTCGCGCCGAACTTCCACAGCACCATGATCGTCATCAGACCGGCACCGGCGATGAGCAGGACGGCTTTGATGATCTGCACCCAGGTGGTGCCCTTCATGCCGCCGACGAGCACGTACACGATCATCAGCGCACCGACGACCGCGATCACCACGGCCTGTCCGCCCTTGCCTTCGATGTCGAGCAGCAGCGCGACCAGGCCACCGGCACCGGCCATCTGGGCCAGCATGTAGAACAGGGTGACCGTGAGGGTGGAGATGGCCGCGGCCAGTCGTACCGGACGTTGCTTGAGCCGGAAGCTCAGCACGTCGGCCATCGTGAATTTGCCTGTGTTGCGCAGCAATTCGGCCACCAGCAGCAGTGCTACGAGCCAGGCGACGAGGAAACCGATGGAGTAGAGGAAGCCGTCGTAGCCGTAGACGGCGATGGCGCCGGCGATGCCGAGGAAGCTGGCCGCCGACAGGTAGTCGCCGGCGATGGCGATACCGTTCTGCGGGCCGGAGAAGCCACGGCCGCCGGTGAAGAAGTCGGCGGCGGAGTTGTTGTTCTTGGACGCCCGGATCACCACGAACATGGTGACGGCGACGAAGCCGGCGAAGATCGCGATGTTGACGGCGGGTTCGCCGACGGCCTCGGCGAGGTACATGGTGTTCAGATTGACGGTGTTCATGCTTTGGGTGCCTCGGCTTCCATCTTGTTGCGGATGGCCTCGGCCCGCGGATCGAGTTCACGGTTGGCGAACTTCACGTACGCGCCGGTGATCACGAAGGTGGTGACGAACTGGAGTAGGCCGAGGATCACGCCGAGGTTGATCTCGCCGATCACCTTGGTGGCCATGAAATCGTGGGCGAACGCGCCGAGCAGCACGTAGACGGCGTACCAGATCAGGAAGAACGCGCTGATCGGCAGAACGAAGCGGAGCAGTCTCGAACGCAGTTCCTGGAACTCGGGGCTCCGCTGCATCTCGATGAACTGGTCGCCGGAGGGCGTCGGCGGGTGGGCCGGCGCATGGGCGGTGGACAACGTCGTACCTCCTGGTTGTGGTGGCCTCTGAAGTTGATGTGTTCGGGCGTGGAGGACCGGGGGTAACGGACTATCCGGCGGTCGTCACAAAAGGAGGATATTGCGGTTCGGGTCACAAAAATGCCGGTGTCGCAGATCACACGCCAAGAGTTGCCGGCTCTGCGCCGGGCGGTCAGTGAGCCACGACGAGCGGCAGCCGTTCGCGGCCTGTCCGGATCATTCTTTCGGGAGTCGTTCGATGCCCATGCCGAGCCGTTCGGGCACGTGCATCCGGGCGAACGTCCGCGACAGTCCCGTCGGCAACGCGTGCCGCGTGGCCAGGCTGACCACGATCATCGTCACGAATCCGAGGGGGACGGTGACCGCCGCCGGATAGCCGACGATGATCGCCGGCCAGCCGCCGAGCGCATCGCCGGGCACCGCACGCGCGATCGCCAGACTCGTAGCCAACCCCGACGACACCCCGCCGACCAGCAGTCCGGCGATCGCGCCAGGGGCGGTGAGCCCACGCCACCAGATGCCCAGGACCAGCAGCGGGCACAGCGTCGACGCCGACACCGCGAACACCAGCCCGACGGTGCGCGACAATTCCAGCGACGCTGCGGCCAGCGACAACACGATCGGGATAACCCCGCCGATGACCGCGGCCAGCCGGAAGTCGCGGACCCGGCCGCGCAGGACGTCCGTCGACAACGCCCCGGCCACACTCACCAGCAGCCCCGACGACGTGGCCAGGAATGCCGCGACCGCCCCCGCCGCCACCAGCGCCGCGAGCAACTGTCCGCCGATGCCGCCGATCGCCGCCGCCGGCATCAGCAGCACCGCGGCGTCGGCGTTTCCGGTGATGAGCAGTTCGGGTACGTATAGCCGGGCGAACACCCCGAGGACCAGCGGAAACAGATAGAACAACGACAGCAGCGCGATGACGGTGAGCGCGGTGCGCCGGGCCGAGCGGCCGTCGGGGTTGGTGTAGAAACGCACCAGCACATGCGGCAGGCCCATGGTGCCGAGGAAGGTCGCCACGATCAGCGACAGCACCTGATACAGCGGATGGCCGCCACCCAGGCCGCGGCCGGAGGTGAGCCATTCGGTGCCGGTGGCCGGTGCCCCCGTGACCACCGGCGTGGCCGCCCCCGCGTCGAGGGTCAGGGTGGTTCCCGCGCCGAGGGTGTGCGTTCCCGCGCCGAGCACCTGTCCGCGTACGTCGTCTTCGTCGACCCGGCCGTCGACGGTGACACCCTGTGGGTCGGTGACCTCGACCGCCACGTCGACGGTGATGTCGACGGTGGTGGCGGTCGACACCCGTGGCGGCGCGGGACCGCCCAGGTCGGAGCGGTCGCCGGCGAACACGGCCAGCAGCACCAGCGCCGGGATGGCGATGGCGGTGAGTTTGAGCCAGTACTGGATGGCCTGCACGAAGGTGATGGACCGCATGCCGCCGCTGACTACATTGATGATGACGATGGTCCCGACGCCGACCGCGCCCACCCAGGGCGGGATGTCGAGCAGGATGTGCAGAGCCTGCCCGGCACCCTGGAATTGCGGGATCAGGTACAGCACGCAGATCAGCACCACCACCAGCATCGCGGCGGTCCGGGCGCGGTGCGACGACAGCCGGAATTCGGCGAAGTCGGGCACCGTGTAGGCGCCCGACCGGCGCAGTGGCGCGGCCACGAACATCAGCAGCCCGAGGTATCCGGCGGTGAAGCCGACCGGATACCACAGGGCGTCGGCGCCGTACTTGGCGACATATCCGGCGACACCCAGAAACGATGCGGCCGAAAGGTATTCACCGGTGATGGCGGTGGCGTTGGCACGTGATCCGACCGAGCGGGAGGCCACCAGGAAGTCGGAGGTGGTGCGCGATCTCCGGCCGCCGTAGATTCCGACGGCGATGGTGATGACCGCCGCGAGGAGCACCGCGACGGCGTTGAGAATGCCCGATCCGTTCACGAACCACGGTCCTAAGCGGTGTCGCCACCGGCTGGGTCAGCCGAGTTGTCACCGGCTGGGTCAGCCGAGTTGTCACCGGCTGGGTCAGCCGAGTTGTCACCGGCTGGGTCAGCCGAGTCGTCATCTACGACACTCATGAATTCGCGTTCGGACTGTTCGGCGAGCCGCACGTAGATCCAGCCGGTGAGGTAGAGGACCGGGTACAGGGCGACGCCCAGGACGATCCAGTTGAGCCGGATACCCCACACCGTGGCCTCGCCGAGTGCAGGAAATGCACTGCCCAGCAACGGGATCGACACGCACAGCGCGGTCAGAGTCACCCCGAGCCGAAGCGCGAGGCCGAGCTGTGCGCGCATCAGGCCGCGGACCAGGGTGTCGCCCACCTCGGTCTGCTCCTGCACCTCGACACGGGTGCGCACCATCCGGGCGCCGCGACGTTCGGCGAGCACCACGCGTTCGCGGCGGGGTCGCTGCTGGTCGGTGGTCACTGGCTGGAACCCGGTTCGGATTGTCCTGGATTCTGTTGTGCAGAACGGTAATTGCGCATCGGGTCGCGGATCAGCCGGTCCTTGAGATCACGCAACTGCCGCCTGCTGACCGGCAGGTCGGTGGCGGGGGACTGGCCGTTGGCCTTCATGCACACCACCGTCGACGTCCCGCGCGATCGCAGTCCGGTGACCATCGGCAACGACACCAGATACGACCGATGCACCCGCAGAAATCCGGCGTCGGACCAGCGGGACTCCAAGGTGGACAACGGTATTCGAACCAGATGGGAACCCGTCGACGAATGCAGCCGGGCGTAGTCGCCGACGGCCTCGACCCAGCCGATCGAATCGCGGCGCACCAGCGAGGTGACCCCGCCCAGTTCCACCGGGACCGCCTCGTCGGGGTCCGGTCCGGAAGGTGGTGTCGCCGGTGCGGCCGGTGCCGGACCGGTCCGCGCGCTCTTGACTTTCGCCGCTGCGGCGACCCGGTCGATCGCCTCGGCCAGCCGGGCATCGCGGATGGGTTTGAGCAGGTAGTCGAGCGCGCCCACGGCGAACGCGTCGACCGCCTTGTCGTCGTGCGCGGTCACGAACACCACCGGCGGCGGGTCGGCGTAATTGCGCAGCACCTCGGCCAGTTCGAGTCCGGACAGGCCGGGCATGTTGATGTCGAGGAAGATGGCGTCGACGCTGTGCCGACCGAGTTCGCGCAGTGCGGCGGTGGCATCGGAGGCGGTGATCACCGCGGTGACGCCGGGCGAACCGGACAGCAGATACTCGAGTTCGTCGAGCGCCGGTCGTTCGTCGTCAACGGCCAGGATCGTCAGCGACACCGTCGATCCCTCCTCCCCGCTCAGGTGTTCAGGCGCGGATTCCCGCCCGGAATTTGGGCACCCGCATGCCGACCTTGGTCCCCGCGCCGATGCCGGTGTCGACCACTAGACCGTAGTCGTTCCCGAACGCGGCGCGCAGCCGATGGTCCACATTCGTCAGCCCCACATGCGCCCCCTGCGACTCGTGCCGCGTCCCGCCATCGGGTTCACCACCGGCGAGCGCATCGATATCCCCACTACGCAGCAACTCCGGATCCATCCCCACCCCGTCGTCCTCGACGGTGATGACGCAGTCGGTGCCTTCGTCGCGCGCGATGACGGTGATGGTCCCACCGCCATTGGCTGCCACCCCGTGCCGAACCGCGTTCTCCACCAACGGTTGCAGAGCCAGGAACGGCAGCACCACGTTCAGCACCTCGGGGGCCGCCTGCACCTTGACGGTCAGTTTCGGCCCGAACCGCGCCCGCTCCAGCGTCAGATATCGGTCGACGTTGCGCAGTTCGTCGGCCAGCACGGTGTACTCGCCGGCGGCCCGGAACGAGTAGCGGGTGAAGTCGGCGAAGTCGAGGATCAGCTCACGCGCCCGCGCCGGGTCGGTCCGCACGAACGAGGCGATCGTGTTGAGCGCGTTGTAGATGAAATGCGGACTGATCTGCGCCCGCAAGGCGAGCACCTCGGCGCGGTCGAGGCGAGCCCGGGAGGCGTCGAGGTCGGCCAGCTCCAGCTGGCTGGACACGTACCGGGCGACCTCGGCGATCGCCCCGAGCATGCCCGGCCCGGGCCGTCGGGTGGCGGCCACCACCAGCACCCCACCGATGGTCGCGTCGTCGTCGGTGCCGATGAGCAGCGGCTGCGCGACCAATGCCCGAACCGGTGTCTCGATGCCGCACGGATCGCCTTCGAGCACGCGGCGCTGGTCGGTGAGCGCCGCCACGGCCGAGGCGTCGGCATGCCGCAGCAGGTCGGCGTCCCAGATCTCGTCGCCGATCGGGTCGTGGGCCAGCCGCCGGCCGGTGTCGTCGTAGAGGGCGACGGCGTCGGCGGCCGTGAGCATCCCGAGATGCGGGAGCGCGTCACGCGCCGACGACTCGGTGAGCCCCCCGCGCAGCGACACCGCCGCCAGCGACGCCGTGTGCAGCGTCGAATGCACCGCACGTTCGGTCGGAGTGGTGACGCGGTGGCGGGTGCTGATGAGCATGATCACCGCCGCCCCCACCACCAGAGTGGCGACGATGAGGGCGACGGCCAGGGCACCGGACACGCGTTAGCGGACCGTCAAACCGACCGTGGCCAGGCGCGCGGGCACCAGTCCGCCGGGCGACGTCGAATGCTGGTGATCCTCGACGATCGCTACGGAACATCCGCCGAGCGCGCAGTTGATCCGGGTGTTGTTGGGGATGGGTCCGAGCAGCGAGGTGTCGTGCAGGGCGATCCGCAGCTTGCCCGACGCCGTACCCGCCTTACTGATCTTGTGCGCCTCGTTGTCCCGGTTGCTCAGGTGCACGAAGCTGTCGGCGATGTTGCCGGGCCGGGCGCAGATCGCGAAGAACGACGGCTGGTTCTGGCACAGCATGATGAAGTAGCCGCCCGCCGGGTCGAGGCCGGTCGCGGAGAACTCGATGACCTGCCCGACATGCACGGTGCGGTCACTGACCTTGATGCTCGGCGCCGGTGCGGCCCCCGCTGTTCCCGCCCCCACCGTCAATGCCGCCGCCACGATCCCGCTGACGATCTTCCTCGTTGCCATGCCCGGTCCCTTCCATAGACGTCCCCCCATCATGGTCTGCTACCCGAACCCAACGCGACGGGACCACCTTCTTGATCGCTGAGGCCGATGGGTCGCGACCACACTTCTTGATCCCTGAGGCCGATGCGACGAAGGAGCGAGGGTCACGAAGGGTCCGGTGACCCGGCCGCATGACCGCACCACCACTACTCACCCCCACACCGCAACCACCCCGAATACAGGTAGTCCGCTACTCATGCCCACGACCCTCACCGGTGGCACGGTGAGACCAGTAACCGAACCCAGGACCGGGGAGGCAAGCGGCATGAAGACCTACACAGTGCAACCGGGCGACACCCTGTTCGCGATCGCCCGCGACGAATACGGCGACGGCAGCCTGAGCCCGGTGCTGTCGGCCGCCAACCACCTGACCCACCCGGACTTCCTGCAGCCCGGCCAGCATCTGCTGGTGCCGTATGTGACCAGACGGCACCGGATGACGACCCCCGACGGCGACGTGGCCCGCAAGAACATCACCCAAACCCATTACCGCACAACGGATCTACACACCCAACTCCTCTGGGAGACGGTCAACGGCGTCGACCAGCGCCCCATCGAACTCGGCGCGTGGTTACTGCTACCGGAACTCGAAGCGGCTGAACACTATCCGGTGGTGGTCCCCGAACGCCTGCCGGCGCTCGCCGAACGCTGGTACGGCGACCCGGACCTGGCGACGATGATCACCCTGGCCAACACCACTGCCGACAACCCCCTCGACACCGACCTGGTCGAACCCGGCCACATCATCATCCGCCCCGGATTCAACAAGACCCACCGCGTACAGGGTCAAACCCTGCGAACCATCTGCACCGAGCACTACGGCACCGGCATGGTGGACACCTGGATCGCCATAGTCGCCGCTGCCAACCGCTTAACCGACCCCGACCACCTTGTCTCCGGTCAGCGCCTGACCCTCCCGTCATGACAAACCCCCGTCGCTGCGCTCGCCCGAAACCCCACCGCTGCGCCCCGGCATCGCAATAATTGTCATGCCGGGCCTGAGCGGTGGGGTTTATGACGACTCACCGCGCTATCGGCCGCGGCGTGCCCGCCCCGGCAAACTTCTCCGGGTTGCGGATGGCGTACACGTTCTGCAACAACCCGTCGACGACGTCGAGAACGAAGATGCCTTGCGGTTTGCCGTCGAAGTGGACGGCGAAACCCGGCATGCTGCTGTAGATCCCGACGTCCAGTCGCAGGTCCTCGCCCGACATCCGTAGCAGGCCGAGCAACATCCGGGCGACGGCCTTGGCGCCGCGCACCGGCCTGCGTGCGGCGGTCATCTTGCCGTCGCTGTCGGCGAGGTACACCACGTCCGGGGCGAGCACGGCCATCAGCTGTTCCACATCGCCGGACAGCGCCGCGGCGAAGAACCGGTTGACCACCTCGGTGGCTTGCGCGGCGTCGACGGGGGCGAACTTCTGCCGACGGGCCTGCACGTGCGACCTCGCGCGGTGCCCGATCTGCCGGACGGTGGCCGTGGGTTTGCCGACGATACCGGCGATCTCGTCGTAACCGAACGCGAACACCTCCCGCAGCACGAACACCGCCCGCTCATCGGGGGTCAGGCTTTCCAGGACGATCAGCATCGCAGTCGATACGGATTCGGCGAGCACCACGTCATCGACGGGGTCGGCGTCATCGATGAGGATCGGTTCGGGCAGCCAGGGGCCGACGTATTCCTCGCGGCGCCGGCTCATCGAGCGCAACATGTTGAGCGATTGCCGGGTGACGATCTGCGCCAGATAGGAGCGCACATTGCCGACGGTCGACGGGTCTACCTGCGCCCACCGCAGATAGCTTTCCTGCAGCACGTCGTCGGCTTCGGTCGCCGAGCCGAGGATTTCGTAGGCGACCGTGAACAGCAGTGGCCGGAGCTGGGTGAATTGCGTTGCGTGAGCATCGGTTCCGGTCACGACGCGACCGCCTGGGCGAGTTCGGCCGCGGTCCGTGGTTTGCGGGACATTCCGCGCATCCGGCCCGGCCGCCGGGCCTCGATGCCGATACCGCGAAGGACGAAGCGGCACACCTGTTCTTTCACGAACGCACCGAGCCTGCCACTGATCACCATCGAGCGTGGCATGTCGTCGGTGCGGCACATTTGGATCACACCGGCACGCCTGCCGATGGACGCGTTCTGGCCGCTGAACCCGATCCGGATCGGTTGCGCAGGAGCACCATTGATGGCGGCGATGACGGTGTCGGCGGCGTGCAGACCCAGCGGGATGGCTGCCTGGCAGCTCATCCGCAGCGGCGTATTCGACGGCGCCACAGCATCTCCGGCACCCACGATGCGCGGATCATCGACGCTGGTGAGGGATTCGTCGGTGACGAGCCTGCCGTCGGGGTCGGTGGTGAGACCGCTGTCGGCGGCCAGTCGCGGGATATCGAATCCGGTCGCGAGAACCGTGGTGGCGCTGGGCCATTCCTCATCCGCACCGGATCCGACGACGGTGATCGAACCCGGACCCACAGCGGCCACGCGACGGTTCTCGAATACCCGAACCCCGAGCGTGTCGAGCGCCCGGGCGGTGGCACGACGCCCCCGATCGCCGAACGACGGGACGAGCGGGCCGTTGCACACGAGCCGAACCGGCAGGCCCTGTTCGGCCAGTTCGGCGGCGGTCTCCACGCCGGTCAGCCCGCCGCCGACGACGGTCACCGGCCCCCGCTCGGTCGCCAGATGCTCACGCAGTCGCTGAGCCGACTCCCAGTCGCCGACGGTGAACGCATGCTCGAAACCGGACTTGGACGTACTGCCGACGGCGTACACGAGCCGGTCATACGGCAGTTCGTCGCCCGACTCCAGGACGACGTGGCGCCGTCCGGTGTCGATGAGCGTCGCGACCCCGACCACCAGCCGCACCCCGTCGCCGAGCAGCGCGTCGAGGTCGTGGGCTGCTTCGCCGGTCTCGGCCACCCATTGGTGCAACCGGATTCGTTCGACGAACCGCGGCCGGGCATTGAGCAACACGACGTCGCAGCCCTCCTGTCCGGCGAGCCGGTTGGCGGCCATCGTGCCTGCATAGCCGCCCCCTACGACGACGATCCTGGTGACGTGATCTGTGGTGTTCATGGTGATCTCCTGAGCATCTCCGATTCGGGACACCCCTGAGACACCGTACGGCCGCGGCGCGTGACAGTCCGTGAGGTAGATCACTTACCTCACCGGAGGGGGTCGGCGGCAATGCCGGGCACCGTCACCGTCGTCGCGTCCATGATGAATGCCCGCCACGGAAGCGACGGGAACTCGGTGTGCCCGGGGTCGATACCGATCAAACGCCCACCCGGCAGGGTGATCGTCTCGTGCTTGACGACGGGATCGGCCTGTAGCAGCGGGGCGAGGTCCGGATCGGGCAGTAGCGGATCCGAGGGAGGCGTTCCCCGCAGGCGGGCCGGCGGAATCCTGCCGGAGGGGGTGGAGAAACTGTACTTCGTCGGTCTCATCGCGCCGCGTGGACCGCAGATCCCGATCTACGGCGAGCAGTCCAAGCTCGTCGCCCGAATGATCGACCTTCATGCCGACGCGGGCCCGCGTGGCCTGGCCCTGGCGAACTATTTCGCCGTCATGCAGGACGCGGAACTGCGGATCGACATCGTCCGGGCGATCTGGAACGACCAGATGGCCGACACGGACTTGCCTGAGTCTCCCCATGCCATCTCCTCCGGTCGATGCGACGCCGACGATGTGCGCGCCGGCGCGGACGCCTGCCTCACTGATTCGGATGGATCTCCCCACGGTACGCCTGCGGAGAGATGAGGTCAGCCCGGCAGAATGACCGTGATCCCGAGTGCGTGTGCCCGTGCAAGTCGAGCGTCAGAGGTGACGAGATCGGCGCCCAGTAGCCGGGCGGTGGCGACGTAGAATGCGTCGGACACCCGCACCGACGTACGCATCGCCCATGCTTCAGGGAGAAGTAGCGCGCAGTCGATCCGCCGGATGGGTGCGGTCCGGAGCCCCTGGACCGCACGGGATGCCTCCTGCGGACTGATCGCGGACGTGCGCTCGAGCCGCCACACTGCCGACATCACTTCCATGTCGAGGATCGACGGAGCCCACAACTTGTGATCTTTCATCGTTCGTCGTGCGGCGAGCTGAGCTTCGACCGGAAGGAGCGCGTCGACCAATGTGCTCGCGTCGATGACTCGTTTCACCGGGGCGGATCGTATTCGTCCCGGACGGCATCGAGTGCGCTCAGCGTATCGATATGTCGCAGCGGAGTGTCGTAGGTGATGGACGCGGCCCAGTCGTCGAACATGGGGCGGCTGAGGTCGTCGCGCAGAAGGCGGGTCACGTACTCCGACATGGACACTCCCAGACGGCCGGCACGCTCGCTGAGCTGTGCGTGGAGGTCGTCGGGCAGGTTCCGAATCTGCAGGTTACTCATATCATGACGCTAGCATGCAATCTGCATGATCGAGAAGATCCAGGGGTTGCGCACCGCGACGGAAGAGTGATGGATCAGCATCGGATACAGCAAAAAGAGCCGGTTTCCCTGGTGTGGGAGACCGGCTCTGACCTGCTCTTTCTGAGCCGCCTAGGGGAATCGAACCCCTGACCTATTCATTACGAGTGAATCGCTCTACCGACTGAGCTAAGGCGGCGTGCTGCGCTGGGCAGCGGGTACGAGTGTAGCGACTGGC